>JBEBJX010000012.1:0-35429 GCA_040079655.1 Sphingopyxis sp.
TATTCGGATGCCGATGCGCGCGCGCCCTTTGTGGCCATGGCGGATGAGGCGGTGCATATCGGGCCATCGCCTGCTGCGCAAAGCTACCTCGACGCCGCCAAAATCATCGCCGCGTGCAAGGCGACAGGCGCGCAAGCCGTGCATCCGGGCTATGGCTTCCTGTCCGAACGCGCGTCGTTCGTGGAGCAGCTCGCTGACGCTGGGATCGCCTTTATCGGCCCGCCGGCGGGTGCGATTGCGGCGATGGGCGACAAGATCGAGAGCAAGAAACTGGCGATGGCGGCGGGGGTCAATGTCGTCCCCGGCTTTGTCGGCGCAATTGACGATACCGAACATGCGGTGCGCATCGCGGGCGAAATCGGTTATCCGGTGATGATGAAGGCCTCTGCTGGTGGCGGCGGCAAGGGGATGCGGCTTGCTTATTCCGAGGCGGATGTGCGCGAAGGTTTTGAGGCCACGAAACGCGAGGGGCTGGCGAGTTTTGGCGATGACCGTGTGTTTATAGAAAAATTCATCCTCAATCCGCGCCATATCGAAATCCAGATATTGGGCGATCAACACGGAAATATCCTGTATTTGAACGAACGCGAATGTTCGATCCAGCGGCGACACCAAAAGGTCGTCGAGGAAGCGCCATCGCCGTTCGTCACGCCCAAGATGCGCAAGGCGATGGGTGAGCAATGTGTCGCCTTGTCGCGCGCGGTCGGCTATTATTCTGCCGGAACGGTCGAGCTGATCGTATCGGGCGCAGACCCCAGCGGCGAAAGCTTTTATTTCCTCGAAATGAACACCCGCCTTCAGGTCGAACATCCCGTCACCGAATGCATCACCGGCATCGATCTGGTTGAACAGATGATCCGCGTCGCAGCGGGTGAGAAGTTGGCCTTCACGCAGGGCGACATCAAGCTCGACGGATGGTCGGTTGAGACCCGCGTTTATGCCGAAGATCCCTATCGTGGGTTTTTACCGAGTACGGGTAGGCTAACCCGTCATCGACCACCTATCCTTCGAGACGGCATTTCGACAAGCTCAATACCTCCTCAGGATGAACGGGTTGGGGGGCAAACAAATCCGCTCGTCCTGAGGAGCGGGCTGAGCGAAGTCGAAGCCCGCGTCTCGAAGGACGAATTGCGGGGTGTCAACGGAGTTCGCATTGATGATGGCGTGGTGGAGGGCGGCGAGGTCAGCATGTTCTACGATCCGATGATCGCCAAATTGGTCACATGGGGCAAAACCCGCGATGAGGCCGCAGACCTCCAAATCGTGGCGCTTGACCGCTTCGAGATCGAAGGTGTAGGCCATAACCTCGATTTTTTGAGCGCGATCATGCAGCATCCCCGCTTCCGTTCGGGCGACATCACGACGGGCTTTATCGGCGAGGAATATTCAGACGGCTTTCATGGCGCGCCAACTTCGCCCGAATTGCTACGCAGCCTTGCGGCGATTGCGGCGACTATTTCATGCACTAGTGTGGGAAGAGCGCGCGAGATTGACGGACAATTGGGCTATGTTCTTGATCCGCCCTATCGCTGGACAGTCCGAATTGACGATCATTCCTATGAGTGCGACCTTTCCAGCCGCGAACAGGAAATCACCGTTGATGGCGACAAGGTGGACGTTGAACATGATTATGTTCACGGATCGTCGCTGGTAAATGCCGTGGTTGATGGCGAGGAATTGTCGGTCAAAATCGCCAGAACGCGCACGGGTTTTACCCTCACCACGCACGGGGCGACGCACCGCGTAACCTGCCTGCCTGCGCATATCTCACCACTCGCCGTGCATATGATTGCAAAAACCCCGCCCGATCTGTCGCGCTATCTGCTCTCGCCAATGCCCGGCCTGCTGGTCGCGCTGCATGTCGGGGCAGGCGACAAAGTTGAGGCGGGGCAGCCGCTCGCGGTGGTCGAAGCGATGAAGATGGAAAATATCCTGCGCGCCCAAAAATCAGGCGTGGTGAAGAGCATCAATGCGGTGCAGGGGGACAGCCTCGCCGTCGATGCGGTGATATTGGAGTTGGAGTGATCAACCGATCAACGCCACCGCCCTGATCCAGCCCGCACTCGCCCGCGCAATCTTCACCGGAAAGCAGCTGAGCATAAAGCCGTGTGCGGGCAGCGCGGCGAGGTTGGTCAGCTTCTCGATCTGGTAATAAGGCTTTATCCGCCCGGCCTTGTGCCCCTCCCAGATGATGCTCGGGTCGCGCGTCTCGGCCCAGCGTCGTGCGGTGTGGCTGAACGGTGCGTCCCAGCTCCAGGCGTCGGTACCGACGACCTGCACGCCGCGTTCGGTCAGGTAGAGCGTCGCCTCCGCGCCCATGCCGCAGCCCTGGTCGGTGAAATTGTCGGTGCCGTAGACCGCGCCAGACTGAATCAACACAATGTCGAGTGGTTGCAGTGTGTAGCCAATCCGCGCCAGTTCCGCCTCAACCTCTGCCGCAGTCACGACATGGCCCGCAGGCACTACGGAGAAATCGAGCTTCACCCCGGGGCGGAAAAACAGATCGAGCGGCGCTTCGTCAATCGAAGGGGCGGGGGTGGCACCGCTATCGGTGGTTGAGTGAAAATGCCACGGCGCGTCCATATGCGTGCCGTTGTGCGTGCTGAGCGTGATGCTCTCCACCGCCCAGCCTTCGCCATCGGGCAGGTCTTCGCGGGTCAGGCCGGGGAAGAACATCGCGATCTGTTCCCACGTATTATCGTGCGTCATATAGGTGATCTGCGGGCGCATAACGGGCGGGTCGGACACGACATCATTAGTGATCGGGATCGAAAGATCGATAAATCGGGTCATCGGGCGATGCTGCATGGAAGCGCGCTCTTGTGCAAGGGATATAGCGCGCTAATACGGTTTACAAATGGCCGAAGCGCCACGAATGAGGGAGAAAATAATGTCCGAAGCAGCGCCAAATAGCGTCACCGAGCCCAGTTTGGCGGATATTCGTCTGGTCATCGGCGCTTCGGCGCTTGGCACGGTGTTCGAATGGTATGACTTTTTTCTCTATGGCATATTGGCGGCGCTGATCGGCTCATTATTCTTTCCGGCAGACAACCCTACCGCCGCAACACTGGCCAGCCTCGCGGCATTTGGCGCAGGCTTTGGCGTGCGGCCATTGGGCGCGATGTTATTTGGCCATTTTGGCGACGTTATCGGCCGCAAATATACTTTCCTCGTGACCATCACATTGATGGGCGGCGCGACAGCGCTGATCGGCTTTCTACCCACCTATGCAAGCGCCGGGATATGGGCACCTATCATGCTGGTCAGCCTGCGTTTGATCCAGGGGCTGGCACTGGGCGGTGAATATGGCGGAGCGGCCATCTATGTCGCCGAACATGCGCCCACGGGCAAAAGGGGCCAATATACCAGCTGGATTCAGGTGTCGGTAGTCGGCGGTTTCCTGCTGTGCCTGCTGGTGGTGCTGAGTTGTCGCCATGCGATGAGCGAGGATCAATTCAAAGAATGGGGCTGGCGCATTCCCTTTCTGCTCAGCATCGTGATGCTCGCCATTTCCCTCTATATCCGCATGCAATTGGCTGAAAGCCCCGTATTCAAGGCAATGAAAGACGCGGGCACTACATCCAAAAATCCGATTAAGGAGAGTTTTTCAGATCGCGCCAATGTTGGGCGCATATTTACGGCCTTGTTCGGTGTCGGCGCCGGATTGACCGTGATTTATTATACGAGCCAGTTCAGCACATTGTATTTTCTACAAGGGACAGCGCGCCTGCCCGAAGAGGAGGCGCTGCTTTACATGGCGATTGGCGGGGTGATTGCGGCCCCACTCTACGTTATTTTTGGGGCTTTGTCTGACAAGATCGGGCGCAAAAAACTGTTGCTGCTTGGCTATGGCTTGGCGATGCTGTCGGTGTTTCCGCTGTTTCACATGATGGCGGACGCGGCGAACCCGGCGCTTGCCCGCGCGACGGCATCATCACCGGTCACGCTCGCGCTGCCGCAATGCGATTTCAGTATTTTTGGCAAACCCGACACGGATTGCGAACGCGCGCTGGCCTATCTCGTCAAGCGCGGGGTAAGCTATAACAAGGTCGATAGCTCTGCCCTGACGCTTCGGGTCGGAACCACCACGGTCAGTGGGTTTGATGAAGCTGCCTATACCGCAGCGCTGGTCGCGGCCGGCTATCCGGACAGCGCCGACCCGGCCAAAAAACAGCCGTGGAAAATCATCCTCGCGGTGGCGCTGATGGTCGCACTATCGGCGATGACCTATGGGCAGGTCGCGGCGATATTGGTCGAAATGTTTCCGGCCAAGATCCGCTACACCTCTATGTCTATCCCCTATCATATCGGCACCGGCTATTTTGGCGGGTTTTTGCCGTTCATATCGCAATATATCGTTGTTTTGACTGGCAATGCCTATTCGGGGCTATGGTATATGGTGAGCGTTGTCGGCGTCGCCTTCATCGTCAGCCTGATCTGGTTGCCAGAAAATCATAAAAAGATATTGGATTGATGGTGCATTCCCCGCTGCGGTTGCGACTGTCGCGCGCGGCGCTGGTCAGCAACTGGCGCTGGCTCAAGGCGCAGAGTCACGGCGCGGCGTGCGGCGCTGCGATCAAGGCCGATGGCTATGGCTTGGGGGTGCGCGAGGTCGCGTCAATTCTTGCCAAAGCCGGGTGCCGCGATTTCTTTGTCGCCACATGGGCAGAGGCGGCCATGGTTGCACCGGAGCTGGACAATTGCTCGCTGTCCGTTTTGCATGGCATTCGTGCATCGGAATTGGATCTGGCGCACAGCGTTGGGGCGCGCCCAGTGTTGAACAGCGCTGAACAGGCGGCGCTGTGGCGTGGTGCTGGCGGCGGTGTGTGCGATGTGATGATCGACACGGGGATGAACCGGCTCGGCTTGTCGCCTGATGAGGTGGGGGCAGGAGCGCTCGACGGCCTGGATATTCACACGGTGATGAGTCACTTGGCCAGCGCGGATGAGGATTGCGATCAAAATGCCGCGCAGCTGCAGTTATTTTTAGAGATTCAGCAGCGTGTCTCCGCGCAGCGATACAGCCTCGCCAACAGTGCCGGCATCTGCCTTGGCCGCGACTATTGCTTTGACCTGACGCGCCCTGGCCTGGCGCTCTATGGCGGGGTGCCGCGCGCAGAGGCTGAGGGGCATATCGCCCAGGTCGTGTTCCCAGAGGCCGAAGTGCTGCAAGTGCGCGATGTGAGCGCCGATGCGCATATCGGTTATAATGCAACATGGACGGCGCGCGAACCATGCCGCATCGCCACGATCAACCTAGGTTATGCCGATGGCTATTTACGCGGGTTTTCAGGACGCGGCAGCGCACGGTTTGGCGAGCACAAATTGCCCGTCATTGGCCGGGTGTCGATGGATCTCGTCACGCTGTTGGAGCCCGATGGGTGTGATGTGGCGGTGGGTGATTGGGTTGCGATTGATTATGACCTGCGATCCGCATCCACCCAGTCGGGCCTGTCGCAATATGAATTGCTGACCGGATTGGGGCAACGGTTTGAGCGGGTTTGGGAATAACGGCCCAGTTTTTCCAGCTTACATTGAACCAATCCGCGACCGTTCGCCCTGAGTAGGCACCGAGCGTAGCGAGGTGCCGTATCGAAGGACATCGGCAGTGCAACCTGTCCTTCGATACGCAACTTCGGCTTGCAGCCTTAGAGCAGGATGACATTTGATGGAATCAAATGAGCTGCTCTAAGCCCTTATTTACCCGCGTTTTGCGAGTCGTCAGACACCCGCCAGGCCCTGCCTGGGGGAAGGGCGCGAGAAGTCCACCTGACTTCAAAACGCTCTAGTAGCTACTCAGGGCGAACGGATTTTGATGATTCAAACCGAAACAGAAAAATTCGTAACCTCAACCACGACAAAAGGCCGCCCGGTTTCCCGAGCGGCCTTTTGTGTTCGTAGTCGAACCTCTTACAGGTCGGCGCTGATGCCGAAGAAGAAGTTGCGGCCAAAGCTGTCGAACGGATCGCCGCCCGCAGTGCCCAGCAGACCGAGCGGTGGCTGGCGATCGAACAGATTGTTGACACCGGCATAAAAGCGGAACTTGTCGTTCACGTCCCAACCAACACGGACGCTGTGGTAGAACACATCGGGATACCAGATGCGTGGCAATGCATCGGCATTGTTCGGGGCCACGGTAATCAAGGCGCCGGCCGTGCAGGGAACTGCCGCGCCATTAATCCCACCCGTGTTCGGCGTCACGCCGCTTGTCGGACAGATCGTTTTATAGGGATTTTGCGTTTCATAAAGGCCGATCGTCTGGCGGCCGATATATTGGGTGGTCCAGCGCAGGTCCCAATTGCCAAAATCATAATCGACATTGAACGACGCCGAATAGGTCGGGTCACCCAGTTCCGAACGCGAGCGATCTGGAAGAGTCGGTATCGATGGGTTTAAGTAGTTGTCCTGATTGAGAACACGTGTTCCGATGAAACGCACAGCCAACTTATGCCCATTGTCGAATGAATGACGATAGGACATGTCAACATCGATCCCTTCAGCAGTGAACTTAGCGAAGTTCACACCGCCCGAAATGACCGCATTCGTGCCAAACAGGCCGGTCGCAGGGTTGCGATTGACCGTAGCGCAGAAGGGATTGTTGATACCGTTCGGGCTATCGTAACACAGGTTGATCAACAGTTGAGCACCAAGGACGGCAATTGCCCTGTTCACGGTGATGTCATAATAATCAACCGTCAAGTTGAACCCAGGAAAGAACGAAGGTTCGAACACAGCACCGATGGTGAGGCTCTTGCCACGCTCTTCTTGCAACGTCGGGTTGCCACCCTGTGCAAACTGAGTTCCGCTGGTGCGCGCGGCGCAGTTAAGCCAAGGCGCGCCAACCGTCGTTGGGAAAGCCGTTGCGGCGCAAGCCGCAACCACCGCAGCATTAGCAACGGTTGGAATACCGCCAGCGGCACAGTTTGCCACGCGGTTTGGACCGCCACCGATATTGCCCTGATCGCATGGATCGGCCAAACCATTGGAAAAGTTCACACCCAAAGGCGAGAAGAGGTCACCTTGCTGTGGAGCACGCACCGATGTTGCATAGGCAACACGGAAACGGACATCCTCAATCGGGGCATAGACGCCCTGAATGTTATAGGCGTAAACCGTTCCGGTCGAGTTGTTATAGTCAGACACACGGCCCGCCAAAGTCACCACCAGTTCGCGCGCAAATGGCAGGTTTTCCAGCAGTGGCAATTGCAGTTCGCCATAGGCTTCTTTGACAGTCAATTCTGGGAAAGTTACATTTTGGCG
The DNA here is from genome assembly GCA_040079655.1 of Sphingopyxis sp. Lineage (GTDB taxonomy): Bacteria > Pseudomonadota > Alphaproteobacteria > Sphingomonadales > Sphingomonadaceae > Sphingopyxis. The sequence continues at coordinate 7,261 of JBEBJX010000012.1, forward strand.
CGCATTGAGGAAGGTGACATCAGCCGCCGATAGAGCATCATAGTTGATGCTGGCGCGCTCACGACGATATTCTGCACCAATTGCGAAGGAGATCGGCCCGCCTGGCAGCTCAAACAGTTGTGACAAGTCGCCGCTGAGGTTGACTGAGGCCACCAACTGGCTTGCAAATTCGTCCTGTGTTCCATCGACATGCGAATATGCGACAGCGCGAGGATCTTCATTACCACGGCCGAACAAATTGATCGGAACGCAGGCTGCATCGACATTGGTGGTCGCATTGACGCGGCAAATGACCTTTTGCCCTGCTGAGTTAAGTGCAAAGTTGGAACCGGCAAAACCAACCGGAGCCAAGACAGCATCAACCGCGCGGTTGATACCAGCGAAATCGCTGCCATCAAGGTTGAACAACAACACATTGTTGGTGTTACGGCCAAAGGCATCAAAACGGCCATAGTTTAACGCGACTTCATATTTCCAGTCGTCGTTGAAATCACCCTGAACGCCGACAACCGCGCGATAAGTTTCGCGCCGCCCGACAAAGCCGCGCCCACCAAGATCGGTGTTGAAGCGCGCCATCGGGAATGTACCCGCAGCGACGTTGGTGCAAATGCCGTTGTTCTGCAACGTGAGCAGCGCCTGTGCGTTCAAAAAGCCGTTGTTACAACGGAATGCCGGGCCGCCGAAGGTGCCTGGGACGCTGTTGAAGAAGCTGGCTTGCCCCTCGCCAGTGACATCCATACGAACATATTTAGCCTCGACAAACGGGCGTAATGCATCGGAGAAGTCATAGTGAAACAGCAGGTTGGCGGCATAGCGATCAACACCAGCGAGCAGGCTGCCGATTTCCGACAGGGTTGTGCCGTTCCCGCCCTGAACGTTGCCCGAACCAAATGGCAGGAACGAAGCCGTTGGCGTGTCAATGAACAAATCACCATTATCGGCGAAACGCAATGCAGCGCCGGTAGCGTTGCTGAAAATACCGATGGTGCCGCCGTCTGAAATGCCGGCATTACGAATGCCGCACAGGAAGGTGGTGTCGGGAATGCCATCGCCCGCAGCAGGCTCGCCGCCGACATTTTCGGTGCGCTGGAACTGGCAACGCCCAGAGAGTGCGCCGGTCAGCTCATCGCGATCACGCAGCAGCAATGGCTGTTGACGAACATATTCAAACGATGCGGCAATATTACCGCGGCCATCGGCAAAGTTGCGTCCGCCGGTGATGCTGGCGAAATAAGTGCCGCGGTCGCCGCGCGACGAAACGCCGCCCTGCGCGCGCGCAGTCAGGCCGTCAAAATCACGCTTCATAACGAAGTTGACCACACCGGCCACTGCGTCCGAACCGTAAACCGCCGAATTACCACCGGTGATGATGTCGATGCGATCAACCAGGTCGATCGGCACGGTGTTGACGTCAAAGCCCTCGAACCCGGGGGTCGACGTGATATGGCGGCGACCATTGACCAGCACCAGCGTGCGCGCGGTGCCAAGGCCACGCAGATCGAGCAGGCTGAGCCCCGCCGTGCCGATGAAGCGCGACGAGTTGCCCTGGCTGAAGGTTGAGCGCAGCGACGGCAGGTCGTTAAGCGCATCGCCCAGCGACACCTCACCCGTGCCCTGAATGTCATCAGTCGTCACCGAGGTCAGCGGAACCGATGACTCGAGCGTCGGGCGCGCAATGCGCGTTCCGGTAACGACGATCGTGCCGCCCTCATCCGAATCGCAGACGCCATTATTATTGGCATCAACGCAATCATCGGCAGGGGGCGCAGCCTGTGCAAAAGCAGGCTGGGCGGTGGCAATAGCGACAGCAAACAAGGTGCTGCCAACCATCAAGGTGGATTTACGCATTGGGGTCTCCGCTGTTGGCCCGTCGAAACGCGGGCATGTTCATCTCGCGTTCAACCGCAAATCGGCGCGCGGAGCAAGCATTGACGCGTAACTAACCGCCGCAAGCGCAATTTTGTGTCGTTGCTGTTGCAACTATGCCACAACTCGTGACGCTCATGCCAATGAAGTCATGTGGTGAGTGGCCCCCAGCAGCTTGGGCGCGCACCGCGCAAGGCAATATTACCGCAAGCAGCCGTCCAGCCCGTCGCGCCGGATCACACCGATGCGCGCGGCAATGCGGTTGCCATAGCGCCGTGTAAAGCCGTGTGGGTCGATAGCGCCGCGCCGTTTGGGCAATGGCAGAATAGCGGCGATCCGCGCCGCCTCGCTTGCGCTCATTTGGGCCGCGTCGTGGCCGAAATAGCGCTGTGCCCCGGCGTTGACGCCATAGGTGCCGATGCCGGTTTCGGCGACGTTGAGGTAGACCTCCATGATCCGCTGCTTCCCCCATATTTGCTCGATCAACAGGGTGAACCAGGCTTCGGGAAGCTTGCGGGCATAGCGGCTCAATGTGCTGCTGCCCTGCCACAGAAATACATTTTTGGCGACCTGTTGGCTGATCGTCGATCCGCCGCGCATCCGTCCGCCGCGTGCATTCCGCGCGAGCGCGGCGCTGATCGCCTCGCCGTCAAACCCACTATGCTGACAGAATTTGCCGTCTTCGGCGGCAATAGCCGCGCGCGCCATGTCGGGGTCGATGCTGGAGAGCGCCATCCAGTCGCGCGTCGCGCCATTGCTGTCAAATAGCATGGTCGGCGTGATCGGTGGCGGAACCACGGCATAGAGCAGCACCCACGCAGTCGACAGGCCAACGAACCACAGCGTCGACAGAAACAGCCAGCGAAACAGGCGGCGCATGGCGCTATTGTCCCCTGGTGCCAGCGATTATTGCGAATGTCACCATGCCTTGAGTGATCAGCCAGCAGGCAGCAATTTGCGTTCGCTGGCGACGCTAAGGATCGCCTTTTGCAGTTTTTCGAAAGCGCGCACCTCTATCTGGCGGATACGTTCGCGGCTGACATTATAGACTTGGCTCAAATCTTCGAGCGTTTTAGGCTCGTCTATCAAGCGGCGTTGCGTCAAAATATCGCGTTCGCGTTCATTAAGGCGCGCCATCGCCTCGCCCAACAGCTCCTGGCGCTGGCTTTGCTCTTGTGCGTCCGCCGTGCGTTCATCCTGCAGGGCACCGTCATCCGCCAGCATATCCTGCCACTGTCCGTCGCCGTCCTCGCGCATAGGGACATTGAGCGATGTATCGCCGCCCATCGCCATGCGGCGGTTCATCGAAGTGACGTCGTCTTCGCTCACACCAAGGTCGGTAGCGATTTTGGCAAGCGTTTCGGGTGTCAGGTCGCCGTCTTCAAAGGCGGCCAGGTTGTTTTTCATCCGGCGCAGGTTGAAGAAAAGTTTCTTTTGCGCGGCGGTGGTGCCGAGTTTGACCAGGCTCCAACTGCGCAGAATAAACTCCTGAATAGACGCGCGAATCCACCACATGGCATAGGTTGCGAGGCGGAAACCGCGGTCGGGGTCAAATTTTTTGACGCCCTGCATCAGGCCGATATTGCCTTCGGAGATAAGCTCGCTGACGGGCAGGCCATAGCCGCGATAGCCCATGGCAATTTTGGCAACCAGCCGCAGATGCGATGTCACCAGCTGCGCGGCCGCATCCTGATCCTGATGCTCCTGAAACCGCTTGGCCAGCATGAACTCCTGCTCTGGCGTCAGCAGGGGGAACTTGCGAATTTCGGAAAGATAACGGTTAAGCCCCGCATCGCTGCCAAGGGCAGGCATGGTTGCAGGGACATTGCTACCAGTAGTTTTATGAGCGCGTGGCATCGAAACTTTGACTTCCTCGGTAATAGAGTGGCCTCGGTGTTGGGCGGCCTTACACTAGGCCAGGAGATGCTTTTTCCGCCTGATGAGCCGATTATAGCGTCAGCCGGGTGAATAAATCCTGCATATCATTCGGCATTTGGCTCTGACAAGTGACAGTTTGCCCTGTGACGGGGTGAATAAACCCTAGTTTCGCCGCATGCAATGCCTGTCTCTTGAATCCCAGCGCCTTGAGCAGGGCGGCATGGCGGGCGCTGTGTCCATAAACGGGGTCGCCAATCAGGCTATGCCCATTGTGCGCCATATGAACGCGGACCTGATGCGTGCGTCCGGTTTCCAGCCGACATTCGACCAACGCGGCGTTGTTGAGCGCCTGTATCATGCGGAAATGCGTCACTGCGCGTTTGCCGCGCGGGCCCGACGTAATTGCAATTTTCTTGCGGTCATAGGGGGATCTGGCGAGCGCGGCATCGATTGTCCCCACGGGCGGTAGTGGAACGCCGTTGACGATGCATTGATAGATACGCTCTATGCTGTGATCGAAAAATTGCTTGGCCAATCCCTCGTGTGCGGCGTTGGTTTTGGCGGCAACGATCAGCCCTGACGTATCCTTGTCGATGCGGTGGACTATACCGGGCCGAGCGACACCGCCGATTCCCGATAATTGTCCGGCGCAATGGTGGAGCAGGGCATTGACCAATGTCCCATCAGGGTTGCCGCTTGCTGGATGCACGACCATTCCTGCCGGTTTATCGATGACAATCAGATGTTCGTCTTCGTAAGCGATAGAGAGCGCTATCATCTGGGCCTGCGCACTTGCAGGCTTTGCGATGGGCAGAGAGATGGAAATTGCCGTAGGTGCGACAATTTTTGCCGATGCGCGGCGCACTATCTGTCCATCAGCCGCAACGGCGCCTTCGCCAAGCAAAGCTTTGATTCGTTCACGCGACAGGCTGGGTACGGCCAGCGCCAGTGCTCGATCGAGCCGATCGCCGATAAAAGGCGCATCGAGTATCAAATTGATCGTATCGCCACCTCGCTGCATCGGACATAAATGGTAAGTCAGTGGCATCTATCAAGGGCCGATGGACAATCTTGTTCGACTTGCTTAGCGCCGCATCGCGCCCTAACGGTCTGGCAACATCGAGTTGATTGAAACGTTGATTGAACAAGGGGCGATATTCATGGCGGATGAGACGGTAGATTTTGCCAGCATGCTTTGCTCGCGGCTGTGCCATGACTTGCTGAGCCCGGTGGGGTCATTTGCCAATGGGCTTGAGCTTTTGGCCGATGAGCACGAGCCCGAAATGCGTGCGCGATGCATTGATCTGCTAGAATCTTCGGCAAGAATCGCGATTAACCGGTTGAAATATTTTCGTTTAGCCTTCGGTTCTGCTGGCGGCTATGGGGATAGCCTGAGCGTCGCTGATCTTCGCGAAGCGCTGTGCGGACAGGTGCCCGACGGCCGCGAAGTCGCACTGAACTGGATCGGCGATGCCGAGCCCTTACCAAAACCCGCTGCGCGTGTGCTGTTGCTGCTGGGAATGAGCGTGGTGGATGCGCTGGTCAGGGGCGGGCGTATCGACGTGGCAGTGGAACGGCGCGGCGAAACGCTGGAGCTGGCTTTGCGGGGCGAGGGGCCGCGCGTCGTCATCGACAATGCGTCACTGGCCATGTTTGCATCAGCCGATGAGGCGCTGGCGCCCAAAACAGTGCCAATTGCGATGGCACGGAGGCTGGCGGTTCATCACGGTGGCGACGTCATGCTATCGCGACCCAACGAGAATGAGATTGTTGTCGGGGCGATATTATCGGCTTAATCAATCCCCGCGCATAGGACCAAAGCCCTAGCTAAGCTCCCGGGCCAACCCCACAAATTCATCGACGCTCAATGTTTCGGCGCGCCGCGTGGGGTCTATGGACAATATGTGCATGGCTTCATTCGCGCCGCGCACGCCCTTTAACGATTGCCGCAACATTTTGCGGCGTTGGCCAAAGGCCGCGGCCGTAATCTGCGAAAGCACGGGCGGCCTGACACCTGCGGGCATGGCTTTTGGCACAATATGGACCACCGCTGACATCACTTTTGGCGGGGGTGTGAAGGCGCTGCGATGCACCCGCATCGCTATGTGCGCGGTGCTGCGCCATTGCGACAGCACAGCAAGCCGCCCAAAGGCCGGGCTATCAGCTTTCGCGACGATCCTTTCGGCCACTTCCTGTTGAAACATCAGCGTCAGCGATTGCCATAGCGGCGGCCAATTGGGCGCTTCGAGCCAGCGCACCAGCAGAGCCGTGCCTACATTATAGGGCAGATTGGCCACAATGTGATAGGGTTGGCCGGCCAGTATATGATCGGCGTCCATCTTCATGGCATCGCCGGCAATCACCGATAATTGACCAGGGAAGGCCGCGCCGACCTCTGATAAGGCGGGCAGGCATCGATCATCGCGCTCTATCGCAATCACGCGCGCGCCCGCGCGCAGCAAGGCGCGGGTCAATCCGCCTGGTCCAGGGCCCACTTCAAAAACGCTCTGACCAGCAATGCCCCCCGGAATCGCGGCGATTCTATCGAGCAATTGTTCGTCAAACAGGAAATTTTGCCCTAAGGCCTTGTTCGCGTTCAGGCCATGCGCAGCAATGACTTCGCGCAGCGGCGGCAGCGGCATCAGCCGTCAATCCTCGCGCGGTTGGCTACCAGTTCACCGGCCATATGGATGGCGGCTATCATCGGGCCGGGGCTTGCCAACCCTGTTCCGGCAATGCCAAATGCGGTGCCATGGTCGGGTGACGTGCGGACAATAGGCAGGCCCAGTGTCAGGTTGACGCCTTCATCAAAATAGAGCGCTTTTAAGGGGATGAGTGCCTGATCATGATAGAGGCACATTGCCGCGTCATAGGTTTTGCGCGCCATGGGTGTAAACAGCGCGTCGGGCGAATGCGGGCCGGTTATCGCTATGCCATCGGCCTGCAATTGGGCAACCGCAGGCGCTATTATCTCGATTTCTTCGCGACCTATGGCGCCATTTTCCCCTGCATGGGGATTGAACCCGGCAATGGCGAGCCGGGGGTTTTCAATGCCAAAACTGCGCGCCATACCCCGCGCAGCGGCCATCGTTCGTGCGACAATCAATTCGCTGGTCAACAGCGCGGGCACATCGCGCATGGGCACATGTACAGTGATAGGAACCACCCGCAAACCCGGCCCCGCCAACATCATCACCGCGTTGCACCGCGACACACCGCAACGATCAGCAATAAATTCGGTCTGCCCCGCCTGGGTGAAGCCAACCTGATACAGTTGGTCTTTGGAGATAGGCGCGGTCACCAACCCCGCCGCGTCTCCGGTTCTGGCTAGTCCAATCCCGAGTTCAAGCGAGTGGAGCGCGCAATGGGCCCCGGCTAATGTCGGTGAGCCGGGCTGTAACGGCCCCGAATCTTCAACGTGCCAAACCGGAAGGGCAGTTGTAAATGCGGCGACACCAGCGGCAAGGCTATCAACCTGGGCAATGGGCCCGCCCCATATAGCGCGGACGGAGGCAACATCGCCAACCGCGATGAATGCGGGGAGCGACGAGGCGTTACGCGCTTCCCAGGCACGCGCCGTTACCTCTGGGCCAATGCCCGCCGGGTCGCCTAAAGACACTAATAATGGTTGCACAATAACCCCAATGCCAAGTCGGAAAAACCTGCTTAGCTATAGTCGATTACAGCGTCACGCCTGATGTCGCGCAAATAACGCTGGGCGCGGCGTTGCACACGCTCCTGCTGAATTCGGTCGGCCACAGCCTCGACAGTCGGTGTTGTTGCTTCGGCGGGCATCTCGCGGCCACACAGCACCAGAACGCTCACCCCCTGCTCTGGCGAGCCGAACATCTGCGTCACCTGGCCAATTTGCATTGTGCCGAGCGGAGCTTGAAGCGGCGGCGGAAGGTCGCGCATGGCAATCTGGTCTCGGCTGATGACCTCTGCACCAAGCTGGGCCGCGATTTGATCGGCCGAGCCACAGCCGGCAATCGCCCGGGTGCGGGCCTGAAAATTACCGGCCAGCTCGTTCGCCCGCGCCGATGTTGTTCCTGCTGCGAAAGTGAGCGACACTTGTTTGAGGCTAAGAATGGCATCGCGTGGATCCGCAGTCAAAACACGGCGTTTGTCGATCATCAACAAAATCGACATGCCGCCCGGACTTTCAACCGGCCCGGCCATCTGCCCGGGTTCCATCGCTTGCGCAGCTTCGGCCATCGACGCTGGTAATTGCGTGAGGCGCAACCAGCCTAAATCCCCCCCACTTGCCGCGCTTGATGCCTCTGAAAAACGGCCAGCCGCATCCTGAAAGGTAACGCTGCGTTCGCCAAGCGATTGCATGATTCGCCGCGCATTCTCCGCAACGGCAGCGATAGTTTCGGGTGTTGTCCTCAGGTAGATTTCGCCAATCCGATATTCCTCAAGCCCACGCTGGCTTTGCAGCCGCTCGAGCATCGCTTGCACTTCTTCCTGGCTGACATTGGTGTAGGGGTCGACATTACGAGCCAAAAGACGCTGCCACGCCAGGTTGCCGCGGAGCTGCTGTCGCATCGAAGAAGCCGATGATCCATTGGCGACAAGAAATTGGGTGAATTGTTCGGGCGACTGGCGCAGAGTAGCGGCAACCCGGGCAAATTCCGCATTAATATCGGCGTCAGGCACATCAATCTCGTTGGCATGCGCTTCCTGGATCTGAAGCATTTCATCGACCAGTTGCCCAAAGACTTGGACGCGCAATTGCTGTAATTGTTCGGGCGGCACTTCTCCGCCGCTGGCAATCCGGATAAGCGCCAGTCGCTGATCAACATCGGTGGCGGTGATGATTTCGCCATTCACCGTTGCTGTCGGGCGATAAACATTACTGTTCGGATCACCAAATAATTGTGCATTGGCAGGGATGTTTAGGCCCGCCTCAGGCACCACTTGATCATCGACGGTTTGCGCCAGAACGGGGTGCGCCAACAACGCGCCCGTCGCAAGTAACGCGATCAATCTAGGGACTAAGATAGTCTTACGCTTTGTCATGGTAGAACGCATCATCCTAATAGTGGTTCGCGAAATCGCTGTGCCTTCATCTCATCCCCCCATCTCATCCATTGGCTGAACCTATGCTGAGCGACGTCAGAGCGCGCTGTCTTTGCTTACACGCCCAGATTGCGAAAGGCCAGCCTGAGCAGAAATGTGTTGCCGCTTCGCGCATCGCCAGTGTCCTGATAGTCGTGACGCCAGGTGAGGCCAATCGTCAAACATTCATCCTCATACGCAAATCCCAATCGGTGGCGGATCGCGGTAAAACCATCGGCAATCGATGTGGGGTCTTCGGCTCTGTCGGTCAAATCAACAATAGCCGAGCCGAATATGGACCAGAAACGCGCTATTTGAATTCGCCCGCCAACGCGCGCTTCTTCGCGGTCGGGCAAATCTTCGCCAAGCGAAACAATATCGCGGTTGAGGCGCAAATATCCCAAAATGGCATAGGTGCCAGTGCTGCCGATGGTGGCGTCAAACTCGTTTCGGCGGACGGTAAAATTGTCCTTGTCGAGGCGAAAGCGGTGCGTCAGGCGAATGAAGTTGCGAAGCGAAAAGGTGATGCGGCCAACGACGTCCGACGTTCTATCAGTCAGGCCGGTGCCATTGGGAAACAAGTTAGGCTGGCTGCTGATGCGATAACTTTGGGCGATTTGCGTGGTGAAGAAAATGCCGGGCTGTTGGTAAGTCCATTCAGCGCCATAGGTTAGTCGCGCCGTATCCTCAAATCGGTCGAATCCCGGAAAGCGATTGATCGAAAAAATATTGCTGTCAGCGAGCTCAAAGGCCCGGCTGTCTTCGTTGGGAATGTCAACATTGTTTACCGGGGTAGAGGCAACCAATTGGATGCGCGGCGTTAGACGCTGTGTTCCCGAGCCCTGCCGGCCGACCAATGGCCAGCTGATATTGGCGGCTCCGGCTGCGAAGGCCCGCGTTTGAAACCCGGATCGCCCACGATAGGATGGAACGGGCGTCGCATCGACCGATTGGGTGTGATAGAGGTCGGTGCGTGCCAAAGCGGTTAATTGCACTTCCTGCCCAAATGGGGTGAGCCGTCGCACATCCCATTGCGCACTGGCAAATAGCCGCTGCGTATCCTGGCCATCACTGCGTGTGAGCGCCATCGTGTTGAGTTGCAGCAGCATTTGGCCGCCCAATAACGGGTCGCTGATGCGTTGGCGAAAATCAATTAGCGGTAGGGCAATCGCTTGTTGCCCCTGGGAATCATTGACCCGCAAAGTTTGCACCGCCCAGCCTGAGATGGTGAGGTAACTCGATCCGCCATTACGGGCGACAGTAAAGGTCGAGCGCAAGCGGTCATCGCGACTAATATCATAACGGCGCAAAAAGGTGCGGTCTGTCGCTACGCGCGCTGAAAATGACAGGCTCCACCGCGGGTTGAATTGGAATCCGCCAGTAGCATCCAGATACCCACGATAATCGTTGCGCCCGGTTCCGCCAGGCGAGCCAACGGGGACACGCTGGCTGAAAGTGCCAAACCCCTGGATTCTCCAGGCACCGCGGGCTGTCAATCCGCGTAGCATTGCCTCTGCCATAGGGGGCGCGCCCGAATAGATATGCGGTGTCAGCGTCAGATCATTCTGGTCACTCAGCCGCAAATAATAGGGAAGAGCAAACTCAACGCCATTGGTCCGGTCGAGCCTGATTGTGGGGACCAGAAAGCCATTGCCTGGTGTATTGATGGCGGGGTGCGACAGATAGGGCAGCGGGATGAGCGGCAGGCCGAACAGCTCAATCCGCGCGCCATCATAGCGGATGCGATTTTTCGCGCGATCAAAATACACGCGCGCCGCGCGCACCTGCCATGTCGGGTTCTGAGGGCAGCCATTGGGATCAACAACATTGCACGGCGAATAGGCAGCATGGTTCAACGCCATGTCGCCATTGACCATGCGCTCACCCGAATTAGCCGCAGCTCGCGCGCCATTTTCAAAAACGACCAGGAGATTTTCAACAATACCGTCGCGTAAAGTATCGCTGAGCTCGACCTGATCCCCATAAGCGGTTTCACCTTGCGGGCCGGTGAGCGCGACATTGCCACTGGCAACAACGCGCCCTGTTGCTCGGTTCCATGTCACCTGATCGGCGCGTAAATGCCAATCCTCGCGCGTCAGCTCGACATGGCCATTGGCGGTTACGGTATCGCTGCGGTCGTCATAGACAACATCACCAGCGGAAAAGGTCAGACTTTCGTCGGTGCCGGGGGCTGGGGGAGACGGTTCGGATGGTGCTGATGCGGCATGAGGAGCGGCGGAATCAGCCTGTGCAACGGCACTGGCGGGATGCGTGCCCAATACAACGGATCCAAGCAACAATAACAAATAGGGGTGTTTGCGGGGGGTCATGCTTTATCATTTTTCCTCAAGCTTTGTCCGCTCATGCCACCCCTGTTGCAATGAGCATGTCATGCATTGTGCTAATAACGCACCAGATGGGCTTTGCAACTTGCGTGTGCGCTTCTATCTGCATGGATAATCTTCCGATTCAAAGGACATGAACTATGATCATCGAATATGTAACTGGGCCTGCTGCGCCGAATGACACATTAGTATTTCCAGTCGTGTCCGGCGGTTTGGCTGCGATGATTGACCGGTTCCCCGAATCATTCCGTGCCGTCGCCCTCTCCGCAACAGAGCAAGCGCGGTTTGAGGCCAAGGCCGGAACCCTGTTTGAAACCTATATTGCCGAGGGCGAAAACACCCGCCGCCTGTTGCTGGTTGGCGCGGGCAGCGGCGATGATCTGGGCTATGAACGCGCTGGGGCGGCATTAAGCGTGCGGTTGATAGCGTCGGGCGTCACGGCAGCTTATGCAGACCTGACGGGCGCCAGCGCAGCAGGCGCAGCGCGGTTTGCATTGGGCGCGACATTGCGCGCCTGGCGGATTGACCATTATCGCACGCGACTGCCCGCCAATCAAAAAGCGACGTTGGAACGTGTGGCCATCGTCAATGCGGCCGAAGGCGCCGGGGCAGCTTGGAACCAGTTGCACGCCGTGGCCGAAGGCGTTGCATTCACCCGCGAACTGGTTTCCGAGCCGGCGAACATCATCTATCCACAGAGCTTTGTTGAGCGTTGCGAGACGCTGAGCGCCGCCGGTGTGCAAGTCTCTTCCTATGACGAACATCAAATGGCCGAATTTGGCATGGGCGCGCTCATCGGCGTGGGGCAGGGCAGCGTCCGCCCGCCGCGCCTTCTGACGCTCGAATGGAAGGGCGATGGCGCCCCCGATGGCGCGCCGATCCTGCTCGTTGGCAAGGGCGTGACCTTTGACACCGGGGGCATCAGCATCAAACCGGCGCTCGGCATGGAGGATATGAAATGGGACATGGGCGGCGCGGGGGCGGTGGCTGGCGCGTTGCTGGCTCTCGCTAAACGCAACGCCCCGGTCCATGTCGTCGGCGTGTGCGCGCTGGCGGAAAATATGCCCGATGGCAATGCACAGCGCCCCGGCGACATCGTCACCACCATGTCTGGCCAGACAGTCGAGGTTATCAACACCGATGCCGAGGGGCGGTTGGTGCTGTGCGATGCGATGACCTGGGCCCAGCGTCGGTTTAAGCCAGAAGTAATGGTTGATCTGGCGACATTGACAGGTGCTATCATGGTCAGCCTTGGCCGCGAGCATGCTGGCATATTCTCCAACGACGATGCGTTGACGCGTGAGCTGGTGGTCGCGGGCCTCAGTGTCGAAGAAAAGCTATGGCGCCTTCCGCTCAATGCGGCTTATGACAAGCTGATCGACAGCCAGATCGCCGACATGAAAAATGTTGGCCCGCCCCATGGCGGATCGATCACTGCGGCGCAATTTTTGCAACGTTATGTCGAGCCAGGCGTGAAATGGGCACATCTCGACATTGCTGGCATGGTCTGGTCGGACAAGGATTTGCCTGGCTCGGCCAAGGGTGCGACCGGCTATGGCGTGCGGTTGCTCGATGCCTTCGTCATGGCGCATGCACCCCAGGTTGCGGCCGCGGCATGAGGAAGCTTGCCATGAATCGTTTCGCCACTGCGCTCATCCCCGCAATGTTACTCGCCGCATGCGGGCCAGCTGCACCGGCTGATCTGGTCAAACAGGCGGAGCAGCGCCGCGCCAATGTTTCACAAACCGACCCGCGCATGCCCAACGGCTTTGCCATCTATCGCGGCGAAGTGGGCGATGTGCGCGAGTTTCAGATCGCGCCCGCTGGTGAGGGGCAGATAGCCACCTTCTCGGTCATCGGGCGGCCTGAAACGATCCGCCGATTTTACGAAGATCAGGCTGTGGCGGCGGGGATGCAGGTTATAGGCCGCGTCAGCACCGGCGATTTCATGAGCGTCGATGCACGGCGCCAGGGCGCTGGTGCACCGCATACATTCAGCATGGCTGCGGTGCACAAGGGCGAATATACCAATGTGACGCTGATGTTCAACGTTACGCAATAACGCCGCGCCCTTGCGCAACCAGGCTATGCCCGCTAGGGGCGCGGCCAACTTATCATCATAAACAGGAGCTTTCCCCATGGCCGTTTCGCGCACCTTTTCGATCATCAAGCCCGATGCAACTCGCCGCAACCTTACGGGCGCTGTTACCAAAATGCTTGAGGAGGCTGGCCTTCGCGTTGTCGCCTCCAAACGCATCCACATGACCCGCGAACAGGCCGAGGGCTTTTATGCGGTCCACGCTGAGCGTCCGTTCTTTGGTGATTTGGTCAGCTTCATGATCTCCGGCCCCGTCGTCGTCCAGGTGCTTGAGGGCGAGAATGCGATGCAGGCCAACCGCGACATCATGGGCGCGACCAACCCTGCTAACGCCTTGCCCGGCACCATCCGCGCCGAATTGGCCGAAAGCATCGAAGCCAACAGCGTCCACGGCAGCGACAGCGACGACAATGCCGCGATCGAAATCGCTTACTTCTTCAAGCCGGAAGAAATTGTCGGCTGAACGGTCCGATCCGGTTTCGGGGCGCTGCCTATGTGGCGGCGTTTCCGTAACCCTGCCGCGCCCAGTTCACGCGGTCGGCGTTTGCCATTGCACCATATGCCGCCGCTGGACCAGCGGCCCGTGGATGGCATTGCAGGTGCCCGATGCCGTCATATCCGGTGACAGCCTGCAAATCTTCAAATCATCGCCGTTTGCCGAGCGCGGCTTTTGCCGAACCTGCGGTGCCCATATTTTTCACAGGCCTGTTGACGGGCCGGAACTGGCCGTTTCCGCCGGGCTATTTGACGATCCGGAGCAATATGTGGGCAGCGAGATTTTCGTTGATAGTCAGCCGGAGCATTACGGATTCACCAATTGCGGAAAGCGCCGCAATACGGCCTCAATGACCCTGGAGTGGTTGCCGAAACTCGTTTGGCGACGCTTGAAGGCGCATTTCAGACGGGAATAATAGGGACAGGGCCCGCGCAGACTTGCAAATTCGCCTGCTAGGCGAGGCTGGGTGAGGGTTCCTGCCGCGACATCGATCCGGCGGCCTTTTTCGTTCCGCCGTAATTTATCATATAAATACCGATATTTGTGATACAGAATGGCAAAAGCACCGTCGCAAAGAGGGGCAACATTGGAGGAGGGAAAAATGGCTCTCGCTGGCGAATCTGACTCACTGTGGGTCACGCTGATTGATCGGTGGATCTACGTTTTCATGGCCGCGTTGTTCATAGCGACAACGCTAGCTGGTTTCATTCCCGACTCGCTGGACAAAATTGCTGCGGTTGAAGCTGGACAGCGACCGCCCTTTCCGCCCGTGCTGCATGTTCATGCGGTGCTGATGGGGTCATGGCTGATGTTGCTGCTGGCGCAGACCACATTGATGGCCACGGGTAACGCCAATCATCACAAAAAACTTGGGCTCGCCTCATTCGTGCTGGCACCGGCTATCATCCTGACTGGTATCATCCTCGTGCCAACGATATATGGTCAAGTTTGGGATGCTGTCCAAACCGCGCCGCCCGATATGGTCGATGCCGCGCGCGGCGGATTGGCCATCAGGACAGATGTCATGCTGTTGCAAATGCGCGCCGGTCTGCTGTTCGCGCTATTTGTCTTCCTTGCGGTGCGGGCACGGCGCACAGATTCCGGCTTTCACAAACGGATGATCATTCTTGCAACCTTGGTGCCATTACCAGCTGCTATCAATCGCATTGCCTGGTTACCGGCTACCATGCCTGAAAGCCCGCTCATGCTCGACATACTCACCCTCATCTTGATTTCGCCGATGTTTTTCTGGGACCTATTCAGGCTTGGGCGCGTGCATCGCGCCTATATCGTCTGGTTCGCCTTGTGGCTGCCTGCGGTGGTGGCCGTTCACTTGCTCTGGGGTTCCGACTGGTGGCAAGCGACAGCACCAAGATTGCTGGGATACCCGTGAAGAGATTGGGGTGATCGTCTGCCTCACCGCACCACGATGCTGCCGCGCATGCCAAAGCTGGTGTGGAGGAAGTGGGTGCAGTGCAGCGCATAGCTGCCCGCCACGGGCGCGGTGAGGTGAATATCGACGCTGCTGTTGCCGCCAACTTCAACGCGACCACGGTTGATTTTGGCGCGGTCGGTGGGCGCGATGGTGGCGGCGCTGAAAAATGCGGGCGCGGCGAAATTATGCCCGCCGCCCGACTGATTATCGAGGTGGAGGACATAGCGCCGCCCATGTTCAAGTGTGATCGATTGCGGGGTGAAGGCAAAGCTGGTGAGGGTGATGGCGACCCGTGTTTCTGGGCGCGTTTCCGTCGTATCCTGCTGGGCAGTGGCGGAAGCCGTCAGGACAAGCGAGAATAGCGCTGCCGCGCCGAGGGTCAGATATTTGTTCATTGGTCAAACCTCATTTCATGACTGCCCCGTCATGGCCTTAACAGATTATCAGCGCCTTAGAGTCTGTTTTGTTCTGATGAAATCAGAACAGACTCTAATTCCTTTGTCTTGCCGAGATTTCCGAGCCGTTTGATGTTCGATCAAACTTGAAATCACTCTAGACACTTGGTTATCGCATCGAGCATCGCCGCCCGTTGCGGCTCGCTTGCGCCGTCCCACATGTCATTGTGGATGATCGGCATCGGCGTGATCTGCATGCCGAGCCGCGCCGCTTCGGCCGCGCTGGGTAGCACTCCCTCATCGGCCACCTGATCGGATGATCGCAGCGAGCAGAAATGCGGGGCGGCCGCAGTCTCTCGTGCCCCCGTCGCTTGCCCGCGCGGCACGGGCACACGGCGGTGGTCGAGCGTGATGACGGTGTCGATCAATTCGGGATGGTTGGTCATGGTGAACACCGCCTGATCACCGCCCATCGAGTGTCCTATAAGTATAACACGCGCGTAGGCGGGAAAGGTGCCGTTCGCCCGCATCGCCGCTATGGTCGCGACAATGTCGGCCTGTCCTGATTGCCAAAACGGCATCCGCACTTCGCGGATAGGGCCGGTGCTCGGCATTTCGGGGTCGCCCGCTATGCTATGCTGGATCGTAACCACAGGGTGTCCCTGTTCGACGAGAGCATGTGCAATAAAGTCATAACTATCATAGGTGCCGCCATTGCCGTGCGAGATGATGACTGGGGGCAGTGCGCCGTGCGCGGTGTTGCGCGGCAGGACGATACGGATAGGGATCGCGCGGTGGCGCGCGGCGTCATAAACCCCGGTCGAAGCAAATACCGGGTCCGCCTGAACTGGCGTGGCCAGCAAGGCTAGCCCCAGCGCCGCGAAAAACTTCACATTTCGCATTAAAAATCCCCCGCAAAATCTTGTAATTTGGTCAATTTTTTCGACGCGACGCTGCGCCAGCTTTTGCCCAGCCACTCGCCGATATGGTCCCAATCGGTATCGCCCAGGTCAATCCTGATGCCGATCCAGCCATCGCCGAAATAGGGTGGGCGGTAATAGCGCATCGCGTCGCTCTCGATCAGCATCGCCTGCTCCTCCGCCCCGCTGATTTTAACCAGCAACGCGGTTTTACCGTCGCCATGATGGTCGAGCGACACATAGGCGAATTTTTTGCCCTTGATGATCCCGAAACAGGGCATGCCGTGTGAGAGAATCTCATCCGCCTCAGGTTGTGCCATTGCCAGCGCGCGGACTTGTGCAACCAGAAAATCGGGTGAAGATTCGCGGGTTAGATAGTCGGCGAGGATGCGCGGGTAGAGTTGATGCTCGGCGATTTTGACCCGCGCAGCCAGGCTGTCGGCGTTGTCGTCGGGCAGGATGGCGACCACGACATGCCCCAGCACCTCGCCATCATCGACGTCGCTCGTTACCAAATGGACGCTACATCCCGCCGACGTGTCTCCAGCATCGAGCGCGCGCTGATGTGTCTCCAGCCCTTTATATTTGGGCAATAGCGACGGGTGGATGTTGAGCATCCGCCCCTGCCACTGCGCGACAAAGCCATCGGAGAGGATGCGCATATAGCCCGCGAGTGCAACAAAATCTGCGTGTGCGGCGACAATCGCCTCATGCATCGCTCTGTCATGATCGTCGCGAGAGAGACCAACATGGCTGTGGGCAAAGGTTGGCACCCCCTCGGCTGCGGTGATTTTCAGCCCCTCGGCTTCGGGGTTGTTGCTGGCGACTAGCACCACTTCATATGGGCAATCGTGGAGCCGTGAGGCATAAAGCAGCGCAGCCATATTGGTGCCCGCACCCGAAATCAGCACGGCGACACGGGCTTTCATGAGGATGATCGTCCATAGGATAAATAGGGACAGTCCCTATTTATTGAGTTAGCCGGCATACGTCGCGCTCCACTCCGCTCGCGCGCTCCATGTTTCGGCGCTGCCCGATACGGTGCAGCCCTTTGCCCCAGCAGCGATGTGGCCGATGCGGTGCACCGTCTCACCTACCGCTTCGAGCGCAGCCGTTACATGCGCGGCGTTATCCTCGGCGACCACCACCGCCATGCCGACGCCGCAATTGAATGTGCGTGCCATTTCCTCTGGCTCGATGGCTCCTTGCGCCTGAAGAAATGCCATCAGCCGCGGCTGTTCCCAGGCATCGGCGTCAACATGTGCGTGCAGACTATCGGGCAGGATCCGCGGGATATTCTCCAGCAAGCCGCCGCCGGTGATGTGCGCCAGCGCGTGAATATGGCCGCTGCGGATCAACGGCAACAGACTACGCACGTAGATGCGCGTCGGTGCCATCAGCGCGTCGATCAGCAGGATGGATTGGTCGAACAGCGCCGGGCGGTCGAGCCGCCAGCCCTTGTCTGCCGCCAAACGCCGCACCAGCGAAAAGCCATTGCTGTGCACGCCCGACGAGGCGAGGCCGAGGATGACATCGCCCGATGCCAGCCTGTCCGCGCTCAAGACCTGGTCGCGTTCAACCGCGCCGACACAAAAGCCCGCGAGGTCATAGTCTTCGTCGGCATACATGCCCGGCATTTCCGCTGTCTCGCCGCCAATCAGCGCGCAGCCCGCAATTTTGCACCCTTCGGCTATGCCCGCGATGACAGCGGTAGCTTGCGTCTGATCGAGCTTTCCGGTCGCGTAATAATCAAGGAAGAATAGCGGCTCTGCACCTTGAACGATCAAATCATTGACGCACATTGCCACGAGATCGATGCCCACACCGTCATGGCGACCGCTTGCAATCGCCAGTTTCAGCTTGGTCCCAACCCCGTCATTGGCCGCGACCAGCAATGGGTCGCGAAATCCAGCGGCCCTCAGGTCAAAAAATCCACCGAATCCACCAAGCTCGGCATTGGCCCCACTGCGCCGAGTCGCCTTGGCAAATGGCGCAATGGCGCGAACCAATGCGTTGCCGGAATCGATGGAAACCCCCGATTTAGCGTAGGTATATGGCTCGTTCGGTAAAATATCATCGGTCATATTATGCTGCTAACCACATCGGGGTTGGATTTCTATGCCGATATCGTCAAAAGGGCCGGGTGATTCAGGAAAAAATGCACCCCGCAGCGCGAAAACGCGCCCTATGGACCTTCATTGGCGGCGCATTGCTGGCCTGTGGTGCCATTGTTGTCGCGCAAATTGAGGCCGGAGACCGCGGAATTGCGCCAATAAGCAGTTCAAATGACCTGATGGTCAGCGGCATTACGGTCGATGTCACCGCTGATTCGCCCGAAGAGGCGCGGCAAAAGGGCTGGCAAGAGGCGCAGCGCAAAGGGTGGGCCGCATTATTTCGACAGGTCAATGGTGCTGCTGGTGCGCCGGGTTTACCCGATTCGACGTTGAACGGTATTGTTTCGGCCATTGTCATCGAGCGCGAACAAATCGGCCTTGGTCGGTATCGCGCGACATTGGGCATTACTTTTGACCGTGCGCGCGCCGGGCAAATCCTTGGCATATCGGGCCGCGTGTTCCGATCGCCGCCGCTGCTGGTGGTTCCTATCAGTTTTGAGGGCGGCGTTGGCCAGGTTTTTGAACGGCGAAGCGAGTGGCAACGGGCATGGGCGCATTTTCGCACTAGCGACAGCAGCATCGACTATGTCCGGACATCGGGCAGTGGCGGCGATGTGCTCATGCTCAATCTGGGGCAGCAACGCCGGCGCAACCGCGCCTGGTGGCGCGATATATTAGATCAATTTGGCGCGTCGGATGTCCTGTTTCCATCGGTGCGGATTGAACGGATGTGGCCCGGCGGCCCGATTGTCGGCTATTTTTCTGCCCGCTATGGCCCGGATAATGAATTGATTGGTAATTTTACCCTGACTGCGCGTTCGCCAGATGGTTTGCGGCAGATGATGGTTGATGGCGTCAAGCGAATCGACGGGCTGTATATCGGCGCGCTTGCCGATGGCCGTTTGCGCACCGATCCGTCGCTGGTCATTGAGGCCCCGGTTGCACCAGAGGAGCTTCCCAAAGTTGAGCAGGCCGCCACGGTTACGGCAACACCATCGGGCGAGCCGTCGGCGACAGTCGGCGAACCCAGCGCGGAGCCTGCGACCGGCGACTTTTCAATCCAGATTGAAACGCCAGATGCACTGGGCGTGATCGCGGCTGAAACGGGGCTGCGCTCGGTGAACGGTGTCATCAGCGCAAATGCCAGCAGCGTTGCAGTGGGCGGCGTATCGGTGTTGCGCGTGCGCTATCGCGGAGATGCGGCGGGCTTGCGCGCGGCGCTATCTGCTGCGGGGTGGAGCGTCGCGCAAAATGGCAACACATTCCGTATTTCTCGATGACGGCGAAACAGCAAAACGATCAGAGCACCGATTTATTTGGTAGTGCTGTGGTGACGCAAACCATGAGTAAACAGCTGCCGTTGCCATTGCTTTGGGGCCGCGGCGATACGGCGAATGAAGGCGAGTTTTACCTCGGCGAGAGTAACAGGCTGGCCGCGTTACAGCTTCAGCGCTTTCAGGAATGGACCAGCCCCGCGACCCTTTTGATGGGCCCAGCGGGGTGTGGAAAATCCTTATTGGCCCGGCTTTTTGTCGCCGCTGGCGGGGGCGAGGCCATCGACGGGCTGGCTCATGCTGATGAAGATGCGGTGTTCCATGCTTGGAATCGTGCGCAGGCAGATGGCCATCGGTTGCTGATCGTTGTGGAATCGCGCGATCACATTGAGGCGGTGCAATTGGCGGACTTGCGCACCCGCCTAGCCACCGCGCCGGTAGCTATCATTGGCGATCCATGCACGGATATCAGCGCTGCGCTCATCGAAAAATTGCTGGATGGCCGCGGCCTTGCTCATGCGCCCATGCTTGCCAGCTATATCGCGCAACGTATCGAACGCAGCTATGTTGCCATCCACAGGGTAATTAACGCCATCGACGCGCTTGCCATGGCGAGTAATCGGCCTGTGGGAACGCGCTTGGCGCGTGAGGCGATGATCGGGGCAGGGCTGTTTCATGCGTTAAGCAATGATTCTGCGCTTGAAGAAACCGTATGACAACAGCCGCACTCCACGCAAAAGCAGCCAGTGAGCCAGCGAGGCATCGCTATTTCAATCGAGAGCTATCGTGGCTAGCGTTTAACCACCGCGTGATGGAAGAAGCGCGTAACCCCGCGCACCCCTTACTCGAACGGCTGCGCTTTTTGAGCATTTCAGGCAATAACCTCGACGAATTTTTCATGGTTCGCGTAGCGGGACTAAAAGCGCACCAGTTGCAAGGCATTGAACATCGGTCGCAAGACGGGCTGAGCGTTGCCCAGCAATTGGCGTCGATAGACGAAGCATCGCGCGCGTTGGTGAGCGAGCAGCAGGAACAATTTGCACGACTTTCCGCCGAACTTGCGGGTAAAGGCATCACTATTGTCGAGAGGATTGAGGACGCTCAAGAATTGCGGACTCGATTAGAGCTCATTTTCGAAGAGCAGATACTGCCCTTATTAACACCGCAAGCGCTTGACCCATCACACCCTTTCCCCTTTATCCCGAATAGAGGGCTGGCGGTGTTGTTTGACCTTGTCCGCAATGACAATGGTCAGTCTATCCGTGAGCTGGTCATGGTTCCGCCAAAATTGCCCAGATTTGTTCGACTTGAGGGCGAGCTATGCACCTATATCGCGCTCGACACGGTTATTGCGTTGTTTTCCAATAGGATATTCCCTGATTTCACTGTGGTTGCGACAGGCCGTTTTCGTGTGATCCGCGATAGCGATATCGAGCTGGAGGAAGAAGCCGAAGACCTTGTGCAATATTTCCGTAGCGCCATTCGCGCCCGCCGTCGTGGGCGAATAGTGATGGCCGAATTTTCTAGGGAAACGCCAGACCGATTGGTCGAGGAATTGTTGGAAGAGACTGAAGACTCTGCGCCCGTCATCTTGCGATCGGCCGGCTTGATCGGCTTTGGCGATTTGTTGCAAATTGTCAGTGAAAACCGCCCCGACCTCAAATTCCTCCCCTATGTTGCGCGCTTCCCAGAGCGTATCCGCGACCATGGCGGCGATTGTTTTGCTGCAATTCGCAGCAAGGATATTCTCGTCCACCATCCCTATGAGAGCTTTGACGTTGTGCTGGCATTTTTGCGACAGGCAGCTGCTGATCCAGATGTTCTGGCGATAAAACAGACATTGTATCGGGCGGGCGATCAATCCCCCGTTATCCGCGCACTGATTGAGGCGGCGGAGGCGGGCAAGGCTGTCACGGCTGTGATTGAGTTGAAAGCGCGCTTTGATGAGGAGCGTAATTTGCACTGGGCCGAGCAGCTTGAGCAGGCAGGGGTGCAGGTTGTCTATGGCTTTATCGATTGGAAAACGCACGCCAAACTCTCGATGGTGGTGCGCCGCGAGGGGGATAACTACCGCAGTTATTGCCATTTTGGCACCGGCAATTATCACCCGATAACGGCGCGCATTTACACTGATTTCAGCTTTTTTACGGCTGATGATCGCGCGGGGCGCGACTGTGCCCAAATATTTAACTTCATCACTGGTTATATTGAGCCAAATGATTTTGAGATGGTGACTATTGCGCCGCTTGGGCTGCGCGAGCGTATATTGACGCTCATCGATGCGGAGATAGACAATGCAAACAATGGGCGGGCAAGCGGCATTTGGGCCAAGATGAACTCGCTTGTCGATGCGCGTGTAATCGACAAACTCTATGAAGCAAGCGCCGCCGGAGTACCAATTGACCTGATTGTGCGGGGAATATGCTGTTTGCGGCCAAATGTTCAGGGCCTGTCCGAGAATATCCGCGTCAAATCTGTGGTAGGCCGCTTTTTGGAGCATAGCCGCGTCTTTGCGTTCGCCAATGGTGCTGCGCTTCCTTCGCGCACAGCAAAATTGTTCATCAGTTCAGCCGATTGGATGAATCGCAATTTTGACCGCCGCGTCGAATATATGATCCCAATCGAAAATCAGACAGTGCATGACCAGTTGCTCGATCAGGTTTTACTCGCCAATTTGCTCGACAATGAACAAAGCTGGGAATTACAGAGCGACGGAAGCTATCAGCGCACCAAGTCGACGGACAAGCCCTTTAATCTTCACACCTATTTCATGAATAACCCGTCACTTTCGGGGCGCGGGGAAACATTTCACCATCGCCACGATGTCCCACGCCTTACCCCGCTAGGCCGTCATGCTTGAACAACACCGCGTCGCGATCATCGACATTGGGTCCAATTCTGTGCGGCTGGTGGTCTATGCAGGCCCAGCAAGGGCCCCACAGCCCATTTTCAATGAGAAACTCATGGTTGGCTTGGGCGCTAATTTGGCCACAAGCGGGTGCATCGAGGAGCCGGGCTATTCGCGCGCTATCGCTGGCCTGACCCGGTTCAGAGCGTTGGCGAACGATATGGGCATTGCCAATATCCGGTGCGTAGCGACAGCCGCGGTGAGGGAGGCAAAAAACAGCGCCGATTTCATGCGAGACGCAAGGGGCGCCGGGCATGACATCACGATCTTGACGGGAAAAGAAGAGGCGCGCGCATCTGGTTACGGCGTCATCTCTGCTATTCCTGATGCTGATGGCATTGTGGCTGATCTTGGCGGGGGCAGCCTCGAATTGGTTCGCGTTAAGGATGGGGCGACGGCCCATCACACGAGCTTTCCGTTCGGTGTGCTGCGATTATCGGCGGTCCATCAAGCTCATGGCGGCAATTTTTCCAAGAAAATCCGCAACGCACTTTCAAAAGAAAATTGGCCCGGCGATGCGACGGGGCTTCCGCTCTATCTGGTTGGCGGGTCGTGGCGCGCACTGGCGCGATTTCATATGATGATCTCGCAAGACACGATGCCACTGGTATCAGGGCATGTGATGGAGGCCGAGGTTGCGGGCAAACTTCATGATCGTTTGATGAAATTGGATGCGAATGAACTTCAAAAATTGCAGGGCCTTTCATCCGCCCGCGTGAGCACAATTCCTGTGGCGGCGTCACTATTGCTGCCCTTGATCGACCAGCTGCAATGTCAGAAATTAATCGTCTCGGCGAGCGGGCTTCGCGAAGGATTATTGTATCAGGATTTGACGCAGGAAGAGCGCGCGCAAGACCCTTTGCTGATAGCAACAGAGGCCGAAGGCCGCCGCTTTGCGCGCTTTGCGCCCAATGGTGCGGCGATGGATCAATGGATTGCCCCACTGTTTACCGAAGACGACCCTGAAAATGCGCGGTTGCGGCTTGCTGCGTGCCATTTATCCGAGGTTGCTTCAACCGCCAGCCCCGATTTTCGGGCCGAGCGCGCGGCGGAAATGGCGATGCACGGGCAATGGCTTGGCATAGACATGGCAGGGCGAATGGTGCTGGCTCAGGCGCTGTTCACTAGCGCAGGCGGGCAGGGGAGGCTGTTTGCTGATGCCGCGCTTGCATGTCGTTTGACGCGCGCGTGGCAATGGGGATTGGCCATGCGATTGGCGCAGCGGCTGTCTGGCGGAACGATAGAGGTTTTTGCGCAAAGCGCGCTTATTCGAGAAAAGAAATCTGTAACCATCGCCCTCAATGCTGAGTGTCAGGATTTGATGGGCGAGCAAGTTTTGCGGAGGCTCAACCAATTGGCCGCGTGTTTGGGATTATCAGTAAAATTGCAGGGCAATTAGCAGGGCAATTAGCCGCAGCGGATGCGGGTGACAACGCCATCGCTATCCAATTCAGCGTTGAGGCGCGCGGGGCTGAAATCTTCGGTAACAGCCATGCCAGGGTCAATCCAGCGGATCACCGATGCCCCGCTGCGGCGGGTGACCTCTTCTCTTACTGTTTGGTTGGCTCTCAGGCCGACATAGGTCTGCACGAGCGTCGATCCGCATTCATCGCCATCGTCGCGCAACGATATGGGTTCGCGAATGCCGGTTTGATAACGATCGCGCTGGTCGGCACAGGCTGACAAACTGACGCCAATTAGGGAAATAATCATCGTTTCGCGCATCATCAGCCATTCTCCATTGTCGGGCGAGACATGGTCAATTTGCCGTTTTGGACAACAAACCCCAATCGCCCCTCAACCAGTTCGAGCGCGTCATGTCCAAAAACCTCTTCGCGCCAACCGGTCAAGATCGATAGGCCGTCACGGCCTCCAGCGGCTAATTGCTCCAGCTCATCCGAACGGGCGATTAACCGTGACGCTACATTCATCTCTTTTGCGCGAATTTTGAGTAATAATTTCAGAAGATCAGCCACCAACGCCCCGTCTTTACCAAGCCCCGGCGCGCGCGGCGAGTTGGCCGGCAAATCATCGCGCGGGATCGGCGTGGCATTGTCGAGCGCCTCCATCAGGCGGCAGCCAATATCATTGCCTTTCCACGCGGCAGAAAGCCCGCGCACTTTGCCAAGATCATCCTGAACACGCGGGGGGTGCGCTGCCAGCTCGGCTAGTGTTTCATCCTTGGCAATCCGCCCGCGCGGCAAGTTTTTGCTCCGCGCTTCGCGTTCACGCCACGCGCCCAATTCACGGAGGCGCCCCAACACCTCTGGCTTACGCGACTGGATTTTGACTCGCATCCAGGCGTCATCTGGATCGAGCGAGTAATTTTGCGGGTCGGCGAGCTTTTCCATCTCCTCGTCAATCCAGTGCCCGCGATTGGTTGCGTGTAATTTGTCGAGCATCCTGGGAAAAATCACCGCCAAATGCGTTACATCGGCGATCGCATAATCTATCTGGCGTTTGTCGAGCGGGCGGCGCGACCAATCTGTAAAACGGGCGCCCTTGTCGAGCGTGACCCCAAGCCAGCTTTCGACCAGGTTGGAATAGCCCAATTGTTCGGCCTGAGCGAGCGCCATCGCCGCTATTTGCGTGTCAAAAATGGGGTGAGGGGTCTTGCCCGTCAGGTTAAAGATGATTTCAACATCCTGCCCGCCTGCGTGAAAGACCTTGAGCACATCTTCATTGTTGACCAACAGGTCGAGCAGCGGCTGCATGTTGAGGCCGCTGGCCTTTGGGTCGATGGCCGCCGCTTCATTTTTATCCGCGATCTGGATCAGACACAGTTCGGGATAAAAAGTGTTTTCGCGCATGAATTCAGTATCAACCGTGATAAAATCAGAGGTTGATAGCCGCGCACACAGCGCTGCGAGGCCAGCAGAATCGGAAATGAGGTCGTGAATTTTCATATGGCATTGCTGCCTAGCGACGTTGATTCATTTGCGCCAGTGGGCTGTGCGCCAATCATGCAGACCAGGAACGATATGAGCGCCCCAGCGCACAAGGCCCAGGGGAAAGCGATCATCTTGATGACAGGCGGAAGCCCAAACAGGTCAACAATATAGGCCTGTTGCATCAAGGTGACGAAAAAGCCGCTTAGCAGCGCCGCAATAACCGAAGCAGACGACCCGCGCCTGGTGAATAGCGCCACCGCATAGACACCCAGCAGGCCCGAATAGGCAAATGCCATCACCCCCAACACAAACTCCAGCAATGGTGTGTCGGTATAATGCTGCCAATAATAGCAGAGCATCGCCATGAATAGCAGCGCAATTGCCAGAATGACCACCATCACGCGCCCAGCAAAAACATAATGCAATGGCGGCATTGATTGCCGCGCTTCCTGGTGAGGGCGATAAAAATCGTTGATGGCCACCGCGGACATGGAAATCAGCCCGGAATTGATGGCCGCGGCCGCAATAACCCCAACGGTAACCAGCCCGCGTAATCCGGGGGGGATTTCGGACAGGATATAGGCCATGAAAATGGTGATTTTTTCGCCTGAAAAGGCTTGCGCGGCGGCCGAGGAGCCATCGATATAGAGGTCAGGGCGATCAAAATGGAGGTGGAGCAACGAGCCGATCATCAAGAATATGACGACCACCGGAATGCCAATCAGGGCGGACATATAGAGCGCACGGCGGCCCGATGCGGCGTTTTCGCAACTTAAAAATCGTTGCGTTGTATCCTGATCCAAGCCCGCATTGCCAATATTGAGGAGGACGAGGCCGGTCAGAATGGCGATGAGCGAAAAGGGTTTTGACAGATCGAAACTGGTATCAATGAGCCGTAATTTATCGCTGCCATCCGGCGCATGGCGCAACGCTTCTATCATCTGCGCAGTGCTGAGCGGGATGCTTGCCCATAACAGATAGAGGACAATAAGCGCCGCACCAACATAGAGAGTGACCTGAATCAAATCGCTCCATATCACAGCGTTCAACCCACCAAACAGCGTGAAGGCGATGCCGAATACCACCAGCACTGTCGAGGCGATAAAGATATGCTGCGGGGTGACATCAAGGAATATCATCATCGAAACCGCGATGGCCGCAAGGTATAGCCGCGCGCCGCTCGCAAGCACGCGGCCCACCATATACATGGCCGCAGCCGCCCGCCTCGCGCTGGCATCATAGCGGCGTTCGAGCAACTCATAGACCGTGGTGACCCCATGCGCATAAAAGCGCGGGATAAGGAAACGCGCGACCAGCGCCGCCGCAATCAGCGCCGCGATATTGGTCGTCAAATAGCTATAGTCGCCGCGATAACTATTATCTGGCGCGCCAAGGAATGTGGCCGCAGACTGGGTTGTGGAAAGCACCGAAACAGCGACCAGCCAGGTTGGCGCGTGGTGGCTGGCCAGAAAATAATCGTCAGATGACGCCAACTGCTTGCGGCTCGACAAATAGCCCGCAACCGCCAAAGCCGCTATGTAGATCGCAACAATGGCCCAATCCAGGCCTGTAAATGCCAAATTCACCCGCGCTCGCCCCCAATTTTGCGGGGATGATTGCGCGTTTCGCATAAGATTGGCAAGCATCAGTTAGGGTGTTTTGCCGTTCATCGCTTGACAAATTGACCCATGACAGGGCTTAGGCGCGCCATGCATATTTATCGCTCACATCATTGCGGCGCGTTGCGCGCCAACGACGTCAACAGCACAGCGCGAATTTCGGGCTGGGTGCATCGCAAGCGCGACCATGGCAATTTGCTGTTCATCGATTTGCGCGATCATTATGGCATCACCCAGATTGTCGCCAATGCCGATGATCCAGCTTTTACGCTGCTCGATGGCGCGCGGGTCGAATCGGTGCTGACCGTGACCGGCGATGTCGTTGCGCGCTCGGCCGAAACGGTCAATGCGGCGCTGCCGACCGGAGAGATTGAGCTGCGTGCGCGCGATGTGGCTGTTCAGTCGGCTGCCCTGGAGCTGCCTATGCCCGTATTTGGCGAACAGGAATATCCCGAGGACATCCGCCTGAAATACCGTTTTCTCGACCTCAGGCGCGAACGACTGCACCGCAATATCGCGCTGCGCTCTGCTGTCATCGCTTCGCTACGCGAGCGGATGACCGCGCAGGGCTTCACCGAATATCAGACGCCGATCCTGACCGCCTCATCGCCAGAGGGCGCGCGCGATTTCCTGGTGCCCAGCCGCATGCATCCGGGCAAATTTTACGCGCTGCCACAGGCGCCGCAGATGTTCAAACAGCTGCTGATGGTCGCTGGGTTCGACCGTTATTTCCAGATTGCGCCCTGTTTTCGCGATGAAGACGCGCGCGCAGACCGCAGCCCAGGTGAGTTTTACCAGCTCGATTTCGAGATGAGCTTTGTGACACAAGACGATGTGTTCGCCGCGATCGAGCCGGTGCTGCACGGGGT
>JBEBJX010000013.1:0-35267 GCA_040079655.1 Sphingopyxis sp.
GTCAACGGACGGGCGATCGATAAAAAGCGCTGGGGATTGGCGAAACGATGCATCGGCGATGTCCTTAATCAAGCAAGTGCTCAAGGTCCAACGATTTACGAAGCGCTATAGTCCATCAACCGCATTACGCCGTTCATCCATATGGCCTTTCAACAGCGCGATGCCCGGCGCGGCGGAGAGGATCGCCGCGACGTCCACCCCCGCCAACTCGCGCACCATCGCCGTGTTCAGTTGCGCCTCGGCCGCTGCATGCGCCGCGCGCCCCGTCTCAGTCACATAAACCCGTTTCGAGCGCGCATCACCGGTGTCGGCGCGCAGCTCGACAAACCCCTTGCGCCCCAGCTTGGTGATGATCGCGCTCATCGACGGCTTACTGAGCTGGAACAATCGGGCCAGCCGCGTCGGGGTTTCACCGTCGCCCATGCGGATGCTACGCCCCAGCACCATCATCTCGGACGTGCCCATGCCCGCGCCGCCCACAACCGACGAACCAAGCGCGCGGCGCGCCACCGCGCCCGCAAGCTGGTTTATGATACCAACATTGCGGAACAGGTCACGGATCGCGGCATAGTCTGGCGGAGGGTCATGTTCTGTCATCCACCCACAGTAACAAGGTGCGTGTCCATCGGCCAGCGCGGTGTGGGATCAGGGAAATCAGCATAGCCCACCCGCCCCAGCATCTGCACCACCTCACCCGCCCCTGCATCCAGCGCGCTATGCACCGCCGTATAATGCGCCGCCATTTCGGGAAATTCCTGCAACGCTTGGCTCAGTGGATGGATGCACAGCCCCATCGCCTGTGCCGTCAGGTTGATCCGCACCCACAGCCGTCCAGCCTCCAGCTGTTCACCCCGACCAGGCGTCGGCGAGACGATCCACACATGGCCCTGCGCCGATGCGATGACCGGTTTGAACCGATCGATACTCTGCTGAAACATGCTGCTCGATGGATCGTTCAGCGTCTCGCGCGTCACCACCCCCGCCATCGCGCCCAGCCCCATCATCGTGCCGCCGAGCGCAATGCCATCGGGGTTGGCGGCGATTTCGGCATTGCCAATCCGCATCAGATCGACCGATTCGCGGCGGGTGCGCGCTGTCTCCCACTCGCGCTGCCATGCCGCCCAGGTTAGCGCACGCAACCGCGCCACCATCGCAGACTC
Organism: Sphingopyxis sp.; assembly: GCA_040079655.1. Lineage (GTDB taxonomy): Bacteria > Pseudomonadota > Alphaproteobacteria > Sphingomonadales > Sphingomonadaceae > Sphingopyxis. The sequence continues at coordinate 1,161 of JBEBJX010000013.1, forward strand.
AACGCTTCCGCCGATGCGTTGTTCGCTGCCTTCGCCTGTCGCCAATAGCTGCGCCAGCACTGCCGCCGAAACCGGTCGCGCCGTGTCATAGGGTGTTTTGGTCGATCGCCGATTGAGGATATGCGCCGCCAGCGGGTCGGGCTGGGCCACGGCTTCGGGCACCAGCCGCACGCTCGCCACGCGCCGCGCGTCGAGCCTTGGTGTCGGCTCGCCATCGGGGAATGGCGTCACCTCAGCGCGATAGCCCATTTGCGCCGCCGCCATCCGCAGCAACTCCAGCATACAGCCAAAACCGATAGTGATTTGCCGATCATTGGGGTCAGTTTCGGGTAGCCGCCGATCAAGATCGCACGTCACGTCAATCTGATCCACACCGACCAGCGTATAACGCCACGGCTGGCGGTTATGCGGGTTGGGCGCGAGGATGGCATAGCTGAGCGCATCAAGCCGAACATCGCCAAAACCTTGCCCTGCCCGTCGCCACGGCTCGATCGCCGATGCACCGCCCGGCCACCAGGCAGCGGTGCCAAGCATCGCCCCCGCCCCGATTGTCACCACCGCCGCCGCGCCGCCGCTGCGCAATATCATCCGCCGTGTTGGCATAGCCATAGCACAATCCTCATTAAATTAGTTCGCTAACTAACTATATGCGGTTTTCGATGATGTCAACTTCAGGACAGATGAGCCGCAGGTAAGTTAGAGCAGGATGCCATTTAGCTGCACCATAGCCGTTCGTGCTGAGGAGGGACGAAATCGTAGATTGAGACCCCGTCTCGAAGCATGGGGGCCAGGCAAGCCCTTCGAGACGGCGTTTCAGCCTATGGCTTCAACACCTCCTCAGGACAAACGGGCTCAGGACGAATAGATCAATCAAATGTCATCACGCTCTAAGGGGCAGGAGCGGGGAGCCGTGGACCGTGAGCAAAATCGCCTCATGATAGGAGATAGGGAGGGTGGGCAAATGGCGCGATTCTTTAAAGCTGCTGGTGGCCAGACAGAGCGGCACGGTCGAGCGGAAACATCACGCGGCACGGTCGAGCGGAAACATCACGCGGCACGGTCGAGCGACACGGCCAAAACAGCCGATTCTGCCCGTCAATCGTGACCCTAGCTAGCGCCCGATCAGGCGACGCGCTTGTCCGTCAGCGACATCGCTCGCCGCAAGGTTGCGCAGCGCACTTTCGTCCCAGATCGCATTCAGTCGATCAGGAATGCGTTCGATGCGCGCTTCCACTTCGGCTCGACCCCCGTTCATCGCCCCGCTCGCACCCAGATATTCGAGTGCAACATTGATGATACCGCCGGCATTAATAACATAATCGGGGGCATAGATGATGCCGCGATCGTGAATGCGCTGCCCATCCGCCGCGCATGCGAGTTGGTTGTTGGCGCCGCCAGCGACCACAGGCACCCGCAATGCATCGATGCTGTCTCGGGTCAGGATTGCACCCAGCGCATTGGGCGACAGCACATCGGCCTCGATGCGCATGATCGCGGCGCTATCAACCAATTGTGCGCCAAGCTCATCGGCCAGCGCCTTTGCCCGCGCCAAATTGACATCGGCCAGTGTCAGGCGCGCACCATCAGCGGCCAACTGCCGCGCAACTCCGCTGCCAACGCTACCGACGCCCTGTATAGCAACATGCACGCCTTGCGCGCTGTCTTTACCCAACCCGCGCTTGATCGCGGCGCGAATGCCGAGATAAACGCCCAGCGCAGTCAGAGGGCCGGGGTCGCCCCCCGCCGCGCCGCTGGCTACGGGAAGGCCAGATACGTGGCGCGTATGCTTGGCTATCGCCACCATATCGGCGTCGGACATGCCGACATCCTCGGCCGTGACATAGCGCCCACCGAGCGACTCAATCGCGCGGCCAAAGGCAGCCAGCATAGCCTCGGACTTTTGTGGCGTGCCCTCATCCGCCAAGATAACGCCTTTTCCGCCACCCATCGGCAAATCGGCCATCGCGTTTTTATAGCTCATGCCGCGCGACAGCCTCAGCGCGTCGGTAATCGCCTGTTCGGAATTTGCATAATGCCAATAGCGCGCCCCGCCCGCTGCTGGCCCGAGGTGCGTCGAATGCACAGCAATCACGGCCGTCAAACCTGCATCGGCGTCACGAAACATATGGACGCCCTCATGGTCGTCAAAATCGGGCAGATCCCATACGGAAGGCATGCTATATACTTTCGACAGACGGTAATTCTATTGCGACCTTGCGCAATAATATGTCCCGCCCAAAAAGGCAAGGAATGGGGCGACCAACGGGTCTCGAACCCGCGACCTCCGGTACCACAAACCGGCGCTCTAACCAACTGAGCTATGGTCGCCATACGCAAACGACTTTGTGCCGCGCGAAGGCAGCCCGATAGCCCCGCTTAGCGTCAGGAGCAAGTTGAAAGTCGCAAAATGACGCGGTAATGGCATGGGATGCACTTTGATCTTAGCCTCTCGGGCGCCGACAGGGTAGCTGCGCGGCTTTCCGCTACCCCTGGTGTCCGCAAGGTCCCGAACCCTGCGCTGGCGCAATTTCTTTTGCCCCGCTTCCTTTCGGGCGATGATTGCGCCGCTTTAATCGAGCGCATTGACGCGCGTGTCCGGCCATCGACGATTACCGACGATATCGGCGATCCGGAGTTCCGCACCAGCGAAACGGGAGAACTGAATCACGCCGACCCGATTGTCGCCGCCATCGACGCGCGGCTTTGCGCGCTGATCGGTATTGAGCCCGTGTTTGGGGAGCCATTGCAGGGGCAGCGTTATGACGTCGGCCAGCAATTCAAGGGGCATACCGACTATTTCGAGCCGACGGGTGTTGACTTCCATGAACATACCGAGCGTTCGGGGCAGCGCACCTGGACCGTGATGGCCTATCTCAACGCAGTCGATGCGGGCGGCGCGACGCGATTTCCCGCCACTGGGAAAATCCATCAGCCAGAGCCGGGCAAGCTGCTCGCCTGGTGCAATCTGACCCCCGATGGCGCGGTCAACCCGCATACGCTCCATCAGGCAATGAAGGTCCGCAAGGGTCGCAAATATGTCATCACCAAGTGGTTCCGCGAACGGCCCTGGCCGTGGTAGCCCGCTAGGCTTGCCTAGGGGAAGGGCAGAGAGAAAACCCGCTAGGCTTGCCTAGTAAAACCCTCTCCTACCGCTCCAGGCGGAACTGAACATTGAGGGTGATGCCGTTGCTGACCTGACCTGGCTGGATGACATTGCCCGCATCCTCGGCGCTCGCCATCCGCGCCATGACCATAGGCTGTGGCATGGGTTGGAACCCGCCGCCCTCATTCACACTGACCAACCGCGCACTGGCATAACCGGCCGCGCGAGCATAGCGCTCCGCCCGCGCCGTAGCGCGGCGCATCGCGGTTTCGCGCGCCGTGTCGAGCATGGCATCGGGATCGGCTACAAAAAAGCTGGGCCCATCAATATTGGTGCCGCCCGCCGCGACCAGCGCATCGATGAGCGCGCCGACACGCGCCGTATCCGCCGTGGTTACGCGCAGCTGGTTTGAAACCTGATAGCCGGTCAGACGCGGCTGCCCGCCCTGTTGCTGCGGTGTATAATCATATTGCGGTGACAGGTTGAACCCGCTGGTCTGAATGTCGCGTTCGGCAATACCAGCGCGCTTTATGGCGTCGATAAGCGCGTTCATCCGCACCGTATTCTGCCGCATCGCATCGACTGCGCTGGTGGCGTGCGTCGTCACCCCGGCGCCAATGCTGGCGCGATCTGGCGGGGTTTTCATCTCTTCGGTGATGGAAAAACCTATCAGTGGTGCGTCACGATCGTGCATTTGGTGCATCCCGGCATGGGGGGTGGAGGATGTTTGCGCACTAGCGGCCATGGGCACCGTAAATGGCGTAGCGGCGATGACAGTGGCGATGATAAGTGGGCGGATCATGGTGATACTCCTGTTGTCTGGTGTCAGCCATAGACAAGCCAGGATTGCGCGCCCATGAACCATTGCACAAGCGGTAATTCATCAACCCTGCGCGCTTCGCCCTTCCCATAGGCGCACAATCCCCCTATCGGCGCGCATCTATGGCAGCTCCCATCCTTTCATATGAAGGCCTTGGCCTGGTTCAAGGCAGCGGTTGGCTGTTCCAGGGTATCGATATCCATATCGAGCCGCGCGCGCGCCTCGCGCTCATCGGCCGCAACGGCGCCGGAAAATCAACATTGTTGCGTTTGCTAGCAAACAGCATCGATGCCGACACCGGCAAGCGAACCATTGTTCCGGGCACGCATGTCGTTATGCTTGAACAAGAGCCATCATTAGCGGGATTCGCCACGCTAGGAGACTATGTCGCCGCCGGCAAAGACGCGCCCGCGCCACATAAGGTTGCGGCGGTTGCCGATCAGATGGGGATCGATTTGACACGCGACGCCGCCACGGCCAGCGGGGGTGAGCGCCGCCGCGCCGCGCTCACCCGCGCTCTGGCCAGCGAACCCGATGTGTTATTGCTTGACGAGCCAACCAACCATCTCGACCTTGATGCCATCACCTGGCTCGAAAATTGGCTGGGGCGCTTTACGGGTGCCTTTGTCGTTATCAGCCATGACCGGGCTTTCCTGACCCGCCTGACGCGCGAGACGCTGTGGCTCGACCGCGGCACCATCCGCCGCAAAGAGATCGGCTTTGGCGGGTTTGAAGCATGGATGGAGCAGATCTATGCCGAAGAAGCGCGCAGCGCCAAGCGGCTCGATGCCAAGCTGGCGATAGAAGCGCATTGGCTTGAGCGCGGAGTGACGGCGCGGCGCAAGCGCAACCAGGGACGGCTGGAAAAGCTCCACGAGATGCGCGCCACCCGCGCCGCGATGCTCCGCCCGGCCGGCACCGCTGCATTGGGGCTAGCCAAGGATGATGTTAAAACCAAATCGGTTATCACGGCCGAGGGAGCAAGCAAATCCTATGGGGATCGCACCATCATCCGTGATTTCAGTTTTCGCGTCCAGCGCGGCGACCGTATCGGCCTGGTTGGGGCCAATGGCGCGGGCAAGACGACGCTGCTCAAGCTGCTGACCGGAGAGATAGCACCAGATGCGGGCAATGTGCGCCGCGCCAAATCGCTCGACGGCATCGTTATTGACCAGCAACGCGCGCTGATGGTGCCCGAAAAGCGCGTGCGCGACATATTGGCCGATGGCGGGGACTGGATCGACGTTCGCGGCGAAAAACGCCATATCAAGGGCTATCTACAGGATTTTCTGTTCGAACCAGCCATGTCCGAAGCGCGTATCGGCACGCTATCGGGCGGCGAACAATCGCGTTTATTGCTGGCGCGTGAATTTGCGCGGGAATCGAACCTGCTGGTGCTTGACGAGCCAACCAATGACCTCGACCTTGAAACGCTCGACCTGCTCCAGGAAGTCATAGCCGATTATGAGGGCACTGTGCTGCTGGTAAGCCACGACCGCGATTTCCTTGACCGCACCGTCACTGTCACGCTCGGCCTCGACGGATCGGGCAAGGTCGATATTGTCGCGGGCGGCTATGCCGAATGGCTGGCGCAAAAGTCCGCGAAAAAGCCAACGCCCAAAGCGGCAGCGCGCACCGCCGCACCTCCCGCCGCACCATCCGGGGCCGCCGCCCCGCCGCCCCCGCGCAAAAAGCTCAGTTACAAGGATCAGCGCGATTACGACCTGCTGCCCGCACAGATAGACGCTATCGCCGCGCATATTGCCGAGGCAGAAACCGCGCTTGATGACGCTGACCTTTATGCGCGCGATTTTTCCCGGTTCGAAGCGCTAACCGCCGCACTCGCTCGGCTGCGCTGCGAAAAAGACGCGGCCGAAGAACGCTGGCTCACCCTCGCCGAGGAGGTTGAGGGGTTGAGGTCAATCATCTCTGCCTGATTACCCCCGCCTGATCACCCCGGCACACGGTAATATCCGGCCAGCCGATCGAGCGCGAGGCCGAGCACAATCCGCCCCGAGCGGCTCGGCCAACCAAGGCTTCGCTCCGCAACGCTCATCCCCTCGCCAGCACAAATAACGCGCCAGCACACGTCCGCCAGCCCCGGTCCGACATGGTCCATCGCGCCCATGAATCGTCGCCGTGCATCGATGTGGGCCAATGTTTGGTGGTCGTGGCTGCGGCTTCTGCGCGGAGAACCGTCAGGCGAAGGCGCGCCCCATTGCATCGTCACATTGGGTTCCAACCCGGCGCGAGCAAAATCGCGCTGCAGATTTTCACCCGCCAAAGCCTGTCTATCGGTTAGCAGGTGACGCGAATGTAGCCAGGTCACGACATTTTCCGCGACGTTGATGGCGACAGTCCGCCGCGAAGATTTGGCATTTGATGATTGCCTGCACCGCCCCGACGCAGGAGTGGCAATGGTATCATCTTCGGGGTGCGGGCGATGAACAAGATATTGAGGCATGCGTGATTCCTTTGTTGACTATATCTCCGCTTGCCATTTGGTGAATATTGTAGGAAAGAAAAAACCGATTTGGTTCGTCATGAAAGTAACTTCGCTATGAAAGTGATATTGCTATGATCAACTCCATTCGTGCGATGCGCCGCGCCAAGGGGCTGACGTTGGAAGAAGTCGGCGCGCGTTGCGAACCGCCGACAACGGCGCAGACGATCGGGCGACTGGAAACGGGCACGCGCACCCTCTCGCTCGGCTGGCTTAATCGCATTGCCGCGGCGTTAGGGGTTGAGCCGCGCGATCTGGTGCAAATCCCCGAAGACGAAAAGCTCAGCATAGCGGCGCTGATCGGCAATGATGGCGCACACGCGCCCACGCACATCGAAATATTGCCGCATTTACGGCCAGAATCCGCGATGGTCGCGGTGCGTTTCACCGCCAGCATAGGCGATTATCGCGGTGGCGATGTCATTTGGTGCCGGCGGATAAGCCGCTGCTCGCTCTCCACAGTGCTCAACCGCGACATATTGGTGCCAAGACCAGCGGGGCGTTTTATGTTCGGGCGCTTGCTGGCGATTGACGATGACAAAATGCAAATGCTGCCGCTGGCCGATGGCGCACGACAACAGATATTTGTTCAACCCGAATGGGTCGCCGTCGCCAACCGCCTGATCCGGACGCTGGGCCCGTGAGCGGCCCGCTAAGCCTGCCTAGGGGAAGGGCCAAGAAGAGCAACCCGCTAGGCCCGCCTAGGGGAAGGGCCACACCAGAAACCCCGCTCCATATCCTCAGCATCGCAACGCTGTTTCCCGACGCTACGCGCCCCAATTTCGGTATATTCGTTGAACGCTCGCTCAGCGCATTGGCAAGCCAGCCCGGCATAATCCTGACCGTCTGCGCACCAGTGGGGTTGCCGCCATGGCCATTGTCGTTGCACCCGCGTTATGCGGCCTTGCACGCGCTGCCGTTGACCGAACAATGGCACGGCCTCACGGTCATCCGCCCCCGTTTCACGCTGATCCCGCGCTTGGCCAAACGCAATGCTGCGGCCATTGCCCGCGCTGTCATGCCGCATGCCGCAATGTTGGGTGCGCAGGGCAAGCTCGATGTCCTCGACGCGCAATTTTTTTGGCCCGATGGAGCAGCGGCACATTTGGTAGCCAAGGCACTGGACCTGCCTTTTTCGATCAAAGCCCGCGGAAGCGACGTCAGCTATTGGGCGCGGCACCGCGATGTGGGTGCAACCATCATGGCGGCAGCGGCAGCAGCGACAGGGATATTGAGCGTGGCGCAAACGTTGCGCGACGACATGGCCAACCTCGGCATGGATGCGGCCAAAATCCGCGTTCATTATACCGGCCTCGATGCCGCGCTGTTTCGCCCGCCCGCCGATGCATCGGACAGGCGCGATGCCCGCGTCAAATGGGGCGTGCCCGATGATGCTCCGCTGATTATCACTGTTGGCGCGCTGATCGAACGCAAGGGCCAGGGGCTGGTGATCGAGGCAATGCGCGCTTTGCCACCCGACACGCACTATCTGATGGCAGGTGCAGGGCCAGACGAGGCGAGGCTCGGCAAAATGGCCCAAGACCTGGGCATGTCGTCGCGCGTTCGCCAATTGGGTGCGGTGCCCAACGCCCAATTGCCCAGCCTTTATGGCGCCGCCGATGTGATGGCACTGCTCAGCACAAGCGAGGGGCTGGCCAATGTCTGGGTCGAGGCGATGGCGTGCGGCGTTCCGCTGCTGCTCAGCGATATTCCGCCCGCGCATGAGGTTTTGGACGGCGGCGATGCGGGGGTGGTTTGCCCGTCGGAGCCGCTGGCAATTGCCAAGGCGCTCCGCGTACTGATCGCCAACCCGCCCGACCGTAGCGCGCTGTCTGCGCGCACCCACGCGCGGTTTGACTGGAACCGCAATGGTGCCGAGCTAGCCGACCATTTGCGCGATCTGGTGGCCAGATATTCGGGTGATGGTAGCGGAGGAGGGACTTGAACCCCCGACCTATGGATTATGATTCCACCGCTCTAACCAGCTGAGCTACTCCGCCCTACCAAGGCGCGACAACAGCGTTTCCGCATGCCATCAGGGGCGGGGCTTTAAGCGGCTGGTGCGCAGCGGTCAAGCGGCTGTGTGCACAGCGCCCGCCTATATCCCGCGCTCGGCCCGAATTGCCCGCCAGCGGGCGTGATTGGCATTATGTTCGGCCAATGTCCGTGCAAACACATGCCCGCCGCTGCCATCCGCAACGAAATAGAGATAGTCATTCGCCTCGGGGTTGAGCGCGGCCATCACGCTCGCGCGGCCGGGGTTGGCGATCGGCCCCACTGGCAGCCCTGCCATACTATACGTGTTATAGGCGTTGACTGCATCAATCTCTGATTGGCGGATGCGGCGGCCCAGCGCCTTGCCATGCGTCATGGGATAGATGATCGTCGGGTCGGCCTGTAGCCGCATACCGATACGCAAGCGGTTGGTATAAACGCCCGCGACGCGGCGGCGCTCACTGGCCTTGGCGGTTTCTTTCTCGATAATGCTGGCCAGTGCCATCGCCTCCACACGGTTGCGGACAATCGCCGTGGGGCTGCGCTGGGCCCAGGCCTCGGCCCAGGCCGCATCCATCGCCGCCTGCATCCGCGCGACCACGGCGGCGCGGCTCTCCCCGCGCTGGATCGCATAGGTATCGGGCAAGATGCTGCCCTCGGCCGGCACCGGGATGGCACCGATTAGCATGCTGTTCGCCATCAGCCGCTCATGAACCATGATCGACGGCATTCCTTCGGGGATCATGACAAAGCGTTGCCGCACCCGCCCGGCCTGGATCATGGCGAGTATATCGCCATTACTCGCGCCCGCCTCGACCGCATATTCGCCCGGCTTGATCGGCTCGCTGCCGCCAAATAGCCGCGCATTGCGCACGAACGCATCGGCATCGGCCACTGCGCCGGCATCCTCCATAATCTGTGCAGCGCGGCGCATGCTCGCACCGTCGGGGATGACGAACTCGGCATCGCGCGGCGCCCCGCCAGAGCATGCGGCGAGTAAGAGCGCGAGGAGGAGGGTGAAGAATCCGAATCGATTGTGCAACATTAGCGCGCCGTCACCTGTGAATGTATATCGCGAGCATAGCGCAAGCACACGGCATCAGTCTATGCGTGCGTGGATAATCTAACGCGGCAAGCCCCTCTATGTAGTGGCCACAGCCTGTCCATAGTCCACTCTGCATTCATTGCGCATTGTGACTGCGTGACTGAGCAAAATTTCTGACCAAGTCGGCACGAGTGATAACGCCGTTACCGTCCATGTCAAAACGTGGAAACAGCCAGTTCATATTATCGTCAATCCGTTGTGGATTCATCGTGGAGTTCTGACGAACGACGCCGTCCCTGAACTCAGCACGCGTTACCGCGCCGTCAGCATTCGCATCAAATTGGGCAAGAAAGCGATTGATTCTCTCTTCCAAAGTTCCCTGTGCGGTCGCGGCCTGTGCCGTAGCCATCTGACTCGCCAAAGAAAAATAAACAGTCAATACAATGTGATACAAAAGCTTTTTTGACACTAAAATATTACTTGCCTTCACCATGATTCACATCCTCTACATCAAGAGATGCTTTTCATATTGACTTAAAAAAAAAATGTGCAAGCTTTTGATTCGTTGCTGGTGCGCATCATCAACATTTCCATCATTGTTAATGGGAGTGTTTTATGTCTATTAAACGCAAAATGGGTGTGGGAATCGCCGCTTTATTGATGACCGTTTCATCATCGGCCAATGCAGGAATGTGGTTTTGCTGGAAGGAATATACGTGCATTCCGGTAGGCGATCAAATAATCTGTGGAAGTTGGACGATATGTGAACCCGTTGGTTAGATTTGTTGCCTTCCTTAGCCCCGCAATCATGATCACACTTTGGTTGCGGGGCATGGGAACTGAAAGATCTTCTATTTCAACACCCCGCCTGTCCGAGGTTCGATTGAGTTTTAAGCGCCGCATCATCACAAAACTGGGGCTTTCACTCTGTTGCACCGCTGCATGGGTGCCCGCTTGGGGGCAAGGAGCTCCTGCTGCTGAAGCAATCGCTGCTCCATCCGCGCCCCCAGCCCCCGATACCCCAGCGGATGAAGCCGCCAACACCATCATCGTTACCGCTTCGCGCGGCCATCATGCCCCCGACCGGCAATCCTATGACATTCGCGGCCCTGGTTCAGGGACATTGCAGGTCGAAGATGCAGTGGCTCGGCTGCCCGGTGCCATTATCGACATCGACGGCAGCTTGTCGATATTGGGCGAGAAGCAGATTTTCTATCGCATCAACGATGAGGGGGTTTCCGCCGATCTCGCCCTGCACCTGCCCGCCAACATGATCGCGCGGATCGAAGTGATCAGCAATCCTGGTGCCGCCGACAGCCGCAGGGCCGGCATCATCATCAATATCGTGCTGGCGGAGACCGAGCAAAGCCGCGTCACCCGTATCATCACCGTTGATGCTCAGGCCGACAGCCGTGACCGCTATGAAGCATCGGTCAATTATCGACTGGACAGCGGGGCATGGAACATTGTCGCCAATGCGAACGGTGAGTGGCAATCAGCCCCCTCGCGGGCATCCTCGCGCGACACCTTCCCCGGCGGGGATAACGCGGATTTCATCAGTGACGATGGCGTATCGCGTAACCAAAATGGTCAATATTCCAGCAGCCTGGTGATCGGATGGGCATTGGCCGAAGACCAAAGGCTGAGCGCTTTGTGCAATGCCAATGGCGGTGATAACCGACTGAACACAACATTAACACATATAGTGTCGCTGGTGCCATCTGCCCAAGCGCAGCGTGACATCGTAAGTCGGAACCGGTTCGATTATCTGGGTTGGGGGTGCGGGCTGAGTTTCAGCTTCGCCAAGCAGGGAGAATCGAACTACGCGCTCTCACTCTCCTATAATCGTCTCGATCGTGATCAGGACTTGGAACAAATGCTGACTGACGATTTGGGCAGCCGTCGTTTTTTCTATGCTGACAACGGCCGCAGCAATGATTTTTTCACAGAAATAAAGAGAGTGATTGCCTATAGTCGACGCGAAAGGCTGGAGTTCGGTACCGCGTGGAGCGTCTCTGACGCCGCTCGCCGCTATCGTTTCGCCGACGCGCCCTCCCTGTCATTGCCGTCACCAGATGCCCTGTTCAACAGCCGACTGAGCGAAGCCAGCGGCTTTGCCACCTATCAATTTCCACTCGGCAGTCTGGATATCAAGGCTGGATTAAGGCTGTCCACGCGCCACGCAGAGCTGGCGACGGATGGAGCGGGCCTGTCCTTTGGGCCACGGAGCACGCGGCTATTACCATCGCTGCACATTGAATATCGTCCATCGAACAGGTGGAGGATATTGGCCAGTGTCGCCGACCATTTTGGTCAATATATCGAAGATTATTACAACCCCGCGCTCGTGCAGTCCGAATATAATCTGTTCCAGCGCGGTGATGCCAATCTTGAATTCGCATCGAACAGGAATTACGAATTTTCGATTGAGTATATACGCAACAGACGTTCGATAATCTCCAGATTTTATGTGCGGGACAATGATGATTCCATTTTTCCGGTATCTGACTATCTGGGCAATGACGCCTATCTGGTCCGATATATCAATACGTCAACCAATACGCGCTATGGGTTCAATCTGAATATCAAGCAACCCATCACCAACGCCATCTTGTTGACGACGGATTTCGACATTTTCCGCCAACTCTATCGCTGGCAGGATCAGGGCCCGCGCGAAACGAACCGCACATCTTGGGCGACAAAATTCAACCTTGATTGGCAGTTAGACACCAACGATGCCGCCCTGCTCGTTGTGCAATATCAGGGGCCGAGCTTTCAATTCAACCAGACGCGCTCCGCCGCGTTGTCATCCAGCCTGAAATATACCCATGATTTCTCGCACAATCTGTCGCTGGCGCTGGAGGCGGTCAATTTTCTTGCCCGCGATAGAGTGACGTCTATTTTTGACACGCCGACATTACACAGGGAATCGAGCGTCACCACCCCGCAGCGTGGCATCCGCCTCAACCTGACGAAACGTTTTTGAAAGGGATAAAGTCTGTTTCATTTAGACTTATCTGTTTCATTTAGACTTAATCGTAACAGACTCTATTTTCTTTATCTTGCCGCGATTTCCGAGCCGCTCGGTGTTTCCACCTCACTCGAAATCACTCTAGTGCCCTCTCTCCTGCCCTATCCCGCAAACGCTTTGACAATCAGGCTGGCATTGGTGCCGCCAAAGCCGAAGCTGTTGTTGAGCGCGGCGCGCACGGTGCGTTTTTTGGCGGTGTGCGGAACCAGATCAACGCCCTCGCACCCATCATCCGGGTTATCGAGGTTGAGCGTCGGCGGCACCACTTGGTCGCGGATGGCGAGGATGCAAAATATCGTTTCGACTGCGCCCGCACCGCCCAGCAAATGGCCGATGGCCGATTTGGTGCTGCTCATCGAAATGCCGCCAATCGCGTCTCCGAACAATCGCTTGACCGCGCCCAGCTCGATCGTATCGGCCATGGTCGATGTGCCATGGGCATTGACGTAATCGATGTCGGCAGGCGTCATCCCCGCTTTTTTGAGCGCCATTTCCATCGAACGAAACGCTCCCGATCCTTCGGGGTGCGGCGCGGTGACATGATAGCCATCGCCTGACAGGCCATAACCGACCACTTCGGCATAGATATGGGCACCGCGCGCCTTGGCGTGTTCCAGTTCCTCGAGCACCACAACGCCCGCGCCCTCGCCCATGACAAAGCCGTCGCGGTCCTTGTCATAAGGGCGGCTAGCGCGCTCCGGCTCGTCATTATAGGCGGTGCATAGCGCGCGCGCCTGGGCAAAACCGGCAACGCCCAGCGGGCAAATCGTGCCCTCAGCTCCGCCGGCCAGCATGATGTCGGCATCATCGTCGCGAATCATCCGCGCCGCATCGCCGATCGAATGCGCGCCGGTTGAACAGGCGGTCACCACCGCATGATTTGGCCCCATCAGCCCATATTTGATGCTGACCTGCCCCGAAATCAGGTTGATCAGGCGGCCATGGACAAAATGCGGGCTGACCCGCCCTGGCCCTTTTTCCGCTAGCAACAAGGTCTCGCTCTCTATCCCCGGCAAGCCGCCAATCCCCGAACCGATCGAGCAGCCAGCGCGAAACCGCGTCGGCTCGTCCATATCGGTCAGGCCAGCATCCTCAAGCGCCTGTCCCGCCGCATCGATGCCATAGATGATGAACGGATCGACCTGGCGCTGCACCTTGTGATCGACACGTTTGTTTGGATCAAAACCATAGGGATGGTCGGCAGGCTTAACTTCGCATGCGACCGTGCACTTCTGGTCGTGCGCGTCGAAGCGCGTGATAGGTCCCGCGCCCGATTTTCCGGCGATGATATTGGCCCACGCGGTCTCGACATCCGCGCCCAATGGAGTGACCAGCCCCAATCCCGTGACAACAACACGCCGCATCTCATTCTCCCCACAATAATAGGGACTGTCCCTATTTATCTCACCCGTTCAAGTCCGATAGCCAGACCCCAGACTTGATAAATAGGGACAGTCCCTATTATTGCTCGCAAACATCCAGCGGCGAAAACTTACGCCTGATTGGCGTCGATGAAATCGATCGCGTCCTTGACAGTGCCGATTTTTTCAGCCGCATCATCAGGGATTTCAACGCCAAACTCTTCTTCGAACGCCATCACCAGCTCGACAATGTCGAGGCTGTCGGCACCCAGATCATCGATGAAGCTCGCGTCTTCGTTCACTTTTTCGGCCTCAACGCCGAGATGCTCGACGACGATTTTCTTCACCCGGTCTGCAGTGTCGCTCATGGCATGTCTTCCTTTGGTATTATGAATGTCTGTTCAGGCGGTATCACTAGTGCGCGCGGGGGCGTAGTGCAAGAGGGGGAAGCTCAACTCGCAGCAGCAAAAGGCTGTACGAGCATCTTCGGCCTCGCTAAGCATTGCCAGCCAAAACAGAATGTGCTCAAGCGCCCGGCTTTCCATCAGGCCATTCGCGCGCAATACAGCAAACAGTGGCTCTCCATCTGCTGTCTCGCTGCGAAGGCCTGCTGCTGTCACGCGAAAGTTGGCTGCGCGTAATTGTGATTGAACATCCGTTAGCTGATTTTCGGTGACTCCCCGGCGCAGTGCTTGCTCGCGCCCGCTCTGTGCCGATAATTCAGATGTAAAGATTACAAGGGCGATCTGAGAGACCGCTAAGGACCATTGATTAGACGTTTGGCACTGATCGATCGCATTCTGCACTGGTCGGGCAAAATCCCGATCACGGGCGATTGCGCTCTTTGCCCTGTCAAGATCACTCGCGCTCAGTGACTGGCGTATGCAGTCGGCACCGTCTGTCGCATGCACCTGCGGAGTAAAGGCGAGCGTTAAAACTGCCCCTAATAAAACGCGTCCTAACATAGCGGCCCCCTCACTCGTATCCTCACAACAGATTCACCACAGGCACCCCAAAGGCAAGCGTTTATTGAGCGGATGCTCGCACCCCTCATATCATCGCCATCCCGCCATTAACGTGGAGCGTCTGTCCGGTGACATAGCCCGCCTCGCGGCTCGCAAGGTAAGCGACCGCCGCGCCGATGTCACCCCCCGCCCCCATATGCCCCGCCGGAATGCGGGCATTGAGCGCCTCTTTTTGCACGTCAGGCAATGCGTCGGTCATCGCGGAGGAGATGAACCCCGGCGCAACACAATTGACCGTAATCCCGCGGCTCGCCAGCTCCTGTGCCAATGCCTTGGACATGCCGATAATCCCCGCCTTTGACGCGGCATAATTGGCCTGCCCCGGATTGCCAGTGACGCCAACCACGCTGGTGATCGAGATGATTCGCCCGAACCGCGCCTTCATCATCGGCCGGCACGCGGCGCGGCACAGGCGGAACGCGGCCTCAAGGTTGATGGCGATCACGTCCGCCCACTCGTCATCCTTCATCCGCATGGCCAGATTATCGCGCGTCACCCCGGCATTGTTGACGAGGATGTCGAGCTTGCCGCCCCCCTCTGCACCACCAAGTGCCTCGACCGCGCGCGGCACTAGAGCATCGACGGCGGCGGGGTCGCTAAGGTCGCAGACCAGCGTGACATGCCCGCTAGCGCTTGCGCTGGGAGAGGTTGCGCCGCCAAGCTCCGCCGCAAATACCGCCAATTTATCCGCATTGGAACCGGACAGCGCGAGCCGCGCCCCCTGCGCCGCAAGGGCACGGGCAATCGCACTGCCAATCCCCCCGCTCGCGCCCGTAACCAGCGCGGTCATTCCGGTTAAATCGAACATCACAACCCCTTTACCAGTGCCTCAATATCATCCATCGACACGATGCTGATCGCGTTCGCTTCGGGCGCGATCCGCTTGACCATCGGGGTCAACACCTTGCCGCCGATCTCGACAAACTCGGTGACGCCCGCCGCCGCCATATTGGCGATACTCTCGCGCCAGCGGACACGGCCCGTCACTTGCTCGACCAATTGCGTGGCGATGCTCTCGGGGTCGCTGGTCGGCGCGGCGGTAACATTGGCTACGAGCGGCATGAGCGGCGCGGCAGGCGGGTTATGGCTGAGTGCGGTGGCCATCGCGTCGACGGCGGGCTGCATCAATGAACAGTGAAACGGTGCCGACACATTGAGCATGACGGCGCGTTTGATGTTATAGTCCTTCACAAGCGCGACGGCGCGCTCGATAGCATCTTTGTGCCCGCTGATGACGACCTGCGATGGGTCGTTATCATTGGCAACCGCACACACGTCACCCTCGGCCGCCGCCGCACACAGCGCGCTCGCCCGCTCGACATCGGCCCCCAGCAGCGCCGCCATTGCGCCGCGCCCAAGCGGCACCGCAGCCTGCATCGCCTTGCCACGCAGCTGGAGCAATTGCGCCGTCGTTTCCATGTCAAACGCCTTAGCGGCGCACAGCGCGCTATATTCGCCCAAACTGTGCCCCGCGACAAAATCGACCTTTTCCGCCAGGTTGACCCCGCCCTCCAGCTCTATCACGCGCAAGGTCGCGATGCTGTTGGCCATGATCGCGGGCTGGGCTATTTCGGTCATCGCCAGCAATTCTGCCGGCCCCTTGCTCATGATCGTGAAGACCGACCGTTCAATCGCATCCTCTATGCGTTGAAATGTCGAATAGGCGACCATGCTGGCATTGGCGATGTCTTCACCCATGCCGACGAATTGGCTGCCTTGTCCCGGAAAAATAAATGCGCGCATTGTTATACCCAACCCTGATTACCCAAACCGCCCGAACGGCACGACTTTATTGCCCGCATAATGGCCTATTTCGGCGCGGCCACCATAGCGGATATTGCCGCGTTCGCACCAATCGCGCGCTATCCCCACTTCGTCGCGGCCATAGGGGCGGTCATTTTCCTTGATGTCGCTCACCTGCCCCAAGCGGATTTCGGCGGGTGGGTTGCGCCACATCGCGCTGGTGACCGCAAAGAAACAGCGATCGACCGAATAGAGATATTCGCCGACTTCCTCTAGCATCAGCACATGTCCGGTCAGGTCAGGCCATAGCGGGGTGCCGACCATCATCGCCGCGCTGATCAGGTTGAACGCGGCATAGCGCTCGCCTGCCTTGAGGCCAGGCTCAAGGCTGCGCGCGTCCTTGCGCGCCAACCAGCCAAGCGCGCGGGCCAGGCTGTCCTCATTGCTATCAATGACCATAGGGCCGTGGCATAAATGGGGAAATCCAGCGCGATACAGCATGGCCAGCATATAACTGGCGTCGCTATAGCCCATATAGGTCTTTGTCCGGGCGGCCGCACCCAGCCGTGGCAACACATCCATGGCGATCCGTCCCGCGCCATAGCCACCGCGCGCAAACCAGATGGCGTCAATATCTTCACGATTCGCCATTTCGACAAATGCCGCCGCGCGTTGTTCATCGCTGCCTGCGAAATGGCCATGCATCGTCGGCTCTGGAACATGCGTTGCATCAGACAGGACGAATCCCGTTTCACCGCCAACAGAATTGGGAGACCGTGCATAAACCTGTGGATGCCAAACCAGTTCCACATCCGGAAATTGGGCGGTGACAAGCGCATTAGCCCGCTCGACATGGCGCGGGAAAAGATAGACGCTGGGGGCGACTATACCGATGCGTGTGACCATTTTTGCCTCCATTGATGCAACAGAATATTGCACAAACGACAAAAACGCCATAACGGGCACTATGAGACAGGCCAAACGCTATTTCTTTTGCGGCATCGGTGGATCAGGCATGTTGCCGCTCGCCATGATTGCTCGCGCACACGGGCATCATGTTTCGGGCAGCGACCGCAGCCGCGATCAGGGCCTTGGCAAAGAAAAATTCGCATGGCTGGAATCTCAGAGGATTACGCTCCATCCGCAGGACGGAAGCGGCATCACCTCACCCGATCAAATCATCGTGGCTTCAGGCGCAGTCGAATCCAGCATACCAGACATTGCAAAGGCACGAGAGTTGGGATGTCGTCGCATCACACGCGCCGACCTCAATGCCGCCATGTTCAATGCAGCAAAAGAGCCCGTTGGCGTTGCCGGCACCAGCGGCAAATCAACCGTCACCGCGATGGTGGCATGGATATTATATTGCGCAGATGGCGACCCGACGGTGATGAACGGCGCCGCCATGCGCAATTTCTCGGACAGCAGTGGTCATTTTACCAGCGCCATCATCGGCAAAGAGACCAACGACCAATGCCATTATTATGTCAGCGAAGTCGATGAGAGCGACGGGTCTATCGGCCAGTATCGACCCTATATCGGTATTTTGACCAACTGCTCGCTCGATCATAAGAGCCTGGCCGAACTCCATAACCTCTTTTACAATTACCTGCGCTTGTCGCGTGTGGCTGTCATCAATGCTGATGACCCGGAAACGCTCATTTTGACCGCAGATGAGATTTTGGGCTTTGACGTCATCAGCTATGGCTTTTCAGAAAAGGCCAATTTGCGCGCCACTGACTATGAGCCGATCGAGAATGGCTCGCGCTTCTCGCTTATCAGCGGCATCAACACCTTTGCTGTGACACTGCCCATGCCAGGGCGGCACAATGTTTCCAACGCGCTCGCCGCCATTGCCGCGACGCGTGCTCTGGGCATCGCACCAGAAATTGCGGTCGCGGCGCTGGCGCAATTTAAGGGGTTAGCGCGTCGTTTTGACATTGTCGGCACTGCGAACGGCATCACTGTCATCGATGACTTTGCGCATAACCCGGACAAAGTGACTGCGACGCTATCGACATTGAGGGAGCAGCCCGGGCGCTTGTTGATCTTTTTTCAACCGCATGGCTATGGCCCATTAAAACAGATGGGCAGTGCGCTCGCCGCAGCATTTGCCGCCAGTATGCGCGATGGCGACAAGCTGTTCGTCTGCGACCCCGTATATTTTGGCGGCACAGTGGACCGCAGTGTCGGTAGCAAGTCCTTTGTGGCCGATGTCATCGCGGGCGGCGGCTACGGCGTTTACATGTCCGAACGCGCGAGCTGCGGCGAAGCCATCGTCAACGAAGCGCGGGCCGGCGACCGTATCCTCATCCTCGGCGCGCGTGACGATACACTGACCGATTTCGCGCGTGACGTGCTTGCGGGGGTGTCAGAAAAATAGCTGAAGTGGGCCGCACCTCAATCGACTTCCACCACCTCGACACCCAATTGCCGCGCAGCCGCCGCCATCACTTTATCATGGGTTGCCAGACGGCAACCATTGAGCGCGGCAATGGCAATGTGGAGCGCGTCGCTAGACCGCAAGTTGATGTCACCGCGTTCATAATAGCTAGCAGCTTGATCAAACGCCTGACTATCAACCGACAGCCTGTATAAACTATTGTCGAGCAGGACTCTCCACGCTTGTGTTGCACGAATACGCTGCGCCGCGTCGAACTGCTCCGTTCTCAGCTTAAATGCAAGCGCACCACCAACTTCGGTCACGACCCAATCGCTAACGCATAGGTGTTCGCCCGCCTTGCTTCGTAAAAATGCCTGCGCTGCCTCAGTGCCGACCTCGGGCGTTATCGCCGCGACGACCAGCGATGTATCAAGGTAGATCATCAGTAGCGATTTTCATCGCGCATTTGCCGCACTATACTCTCGTTAAGCGGGCCGGGCTTACGCATTCCCGCCGTCAACGCCCGCAACGCCTCAATATCAATCGGCTTTTTGGGCTTTTCGGCGGGCACAATCCGCGCGGCCAGCTTGCCACGCCGCATGATCTCCACCGTCTCACCGGCTTCAACGCGGTCAACAATCTCACTGAAATGCGCCTTGGCCTCCGACAGGCTGATCCGTTCCATCACCATCTCCTGACTAATTACATGACCAACTACCACAGAAGGATGTGGTGATCAACACACTCGCTTGCCTTTCGCCGCCATTCTCCCTATAGGCCACCGCTTCACCGCGCCCGCAGGCCCGCCCGCGCCGCGATGAAACCCGAATACCGAAGCAAGCCGGAGGGGTGCCCAGCATGGTGCTGGCATCAGCGATCGGCAATATGAAGGACGAAGCACATGGCTCATTACGAGCATGTCTTCCTCGCGCGTCAGGACCTTAGTCAGGCACAGGTTGATGCCCTGGCCGAAGGTGCGACGAAGATCGTGGAAGACCATAAAGGTTCGATTATTCGGACCGAAACCTGGGGGCTGAAACAGCTCGCCTACAAGATCGAAAAAAATCGCAAGGCGCATTTCGTGATGCTCGCCATCGATGCCCCGGGCAACACCGTTGCCGAGCTGGAACGTCAGGCGTCGATCAACGAAGACATCATCCGCTATCTCACCATCCGCGTCGATGCGCATGAGGACGGCCCTTCGGTGATGATGCGCAAGTCCGATCGCCCAGCGCGCGCGCCGCGCCGCGACCGCGATGACGATGGACGGGGAGAATAACCATGGCACGACCATTTTTCCGTCGGCGCAAGACTTGCCCATTCTCGGCCAAGGGCGCCCCAGCGATCGACTATAAGGACGCTCGGCTATTGTCCGGCTTCCTGTCCGAACGCGGCAAGATTATGCCAGCGCGCATAACCGCCGTTTCCAACAAAAAGCAGCGCGAGCTGGCCCGGGCGATCAAACGCGCGCGGACCATCGGTTTGCTGCCTTACCTCGTGAAATAAGGGAGCGGGACCATGCAAATCATCCTGCTCGAACGCATCGAAAAACTGGGCAACATCGGCGATATCGTGACCGTCAAAGACGGTTATGGCCGCAACTATTTGCTTCCCAGCAAAAAAGCGCTGCGCTGTAACGAAGCCAACCGCAAGATATTTGACGCCAACCGCGCCAAAATCGAGGCGGACAATGCGGCCCGCCGCGCCGACGCCGAAACACACGCCACCCAAGTTGGCGGCGCGTCGTTCATTCTCATTCGTCAGGCATCGAACGCCGGCCACCTTTATGGCTCGGTCAGCGTGCGCGACGTGGTCGAGGCGCTCCATGACATTGGTCACACCCATGTGACCAAGGCGATGGTGGTGTTAGAGCGGCCGATCAAGACGCTGGGCCTGTTTGATGTTCGCATCAACCTGCACCCCGAAGTCGCGGTCACCGTTCAGGCCAATGTCGCGCGCTCGCCCGATGAAGCCGAATTACAGGCCAAGGGCGTTAATGTCATCGACCAGCAATTTGCCGATGATGCCGCCGAAGCCGAAGCCGCCGCCGATGAATTTGCCGACGCCCAAGCCGAAGCGACTGCCGAGATGGAGGAAGATGCTGCGCCCCAATCAGCCGAAAAGGCAGAGGACGACGCGGCGTAAGCAGCGGATCACTCAGCACTGGCTGGCTCAGGCCACTGGCGCTCAGATGACACACACAAAACCGCGTTCCAGCAATGGGCGCGGTTTTTTGTTACCCCCGCCTGAATGTGCGATATCGGGATGCTCTCTGCCCTAGAGTTTGTTCCACTTTGATTGAAACGAAACAGACTCTATTCCCTTTATTTTTCCGTGATTTTACGAGTCGTGAAATGTTCCATTGCACTCGAAATCACTCTATGCAGCCGCGCGCCTGCGCTCTTGCAATTCCTGATTGAGCATTTCGGCAAGCAAAAACGCCAATTCGATGCTCTGCGCCGCATTCAGCCGCGGGTCGCAATGCGTGTGGTAACGATCCGCCAGATCCATCTGGGTCACGTCGACCGCGCCGCCAATACATTCAGTGACATTTTGCCCGGTCATCTCGATATGGATGCCGCCGCCATAGCTGCCCTCGGCGCGGTGGACCGC
Source organism: Sphingopyxis sp. (assembly GCA_040079655.1). Classification (GTDB taxonomy): domain Bacteria; phylum Pseudomonadota; class Alphaproteobacteria; order Sphingomonadales; family Sphingomonadaceae; genus Sphingopyxis. Next base: position 22,783 of record JBEBJX010000013.1, read on the forward strand.
AAAAAAGCCCTTCACCTCGGCCAAAATCCGCTCAAATGGCCGCGTCTTCGTGCCGTTATCAGTCTTGATGATATTGCCGTGCATCGGGTCACAGCTCCACACCACCGGATGCCCCTCGCGTTCCACCGCGCGCACCAGCGCGGGCAGGCCGCGCTCAATCTTGTCATAGCCAAAGCGGCTGATCAGCGTCATCCGCCCCGGCTCGCGCAGCGGATTGAGCGTATCGAGCAGGCGCAGCAGGCTATCCGGCTCGGTCGTAGGCCCGACCTTCATGCCGATGGGGTTGCCGACCCCGCGCAGATATTCGACATGCGCGCTGCCCTCGAACCGCGTGCGATCACCAATCCACAGCATATGGGCGCTGGTGTCATACCATTGGCCAGTCAGGCTGTCTTGCCGCGTAAAGGCTTGCTCATAGGGGAGCAGCAGCGCCTCGTGGCTGGTATAAAAGCTCGCGGTTTTAATCTGCGGCACACTGTCGGCGTCAATGCCGCAAGCCGCCATAAACTCCAGCGCCTCGCCAATACGGTTGGCAACATCGCGATATTGCTCGGCCCAGGGGCTGCGCCCCATGAAGTCATGCGTCCAAGCATTGACCTGATGCAGATTGGCGTAGCCGCCGCTGGCAAAAGCGCGCAGCAGGTTGAGCGTCGCCGCGCTCTGGCTATAGGCCTTGATCATCCGCTGTGGGTCGGGGATGCGCCCCTCGGGCGTAAAGGCAATGTCGTTGACTATGTCACCGCGATAACTGGGCAGCTCGACCCCGTCGATCACCTCGGTGTCGGCGCTGCGTGGTTTGGCAAATTGCCCGGCCATCCGCCCCAATTTGACCACCGGCAGCTTGGACGCAAAGGTCAGCACCACCGCCATTTGCAACAGGACGCGGAAGGTGTCGCGGATATTATTGGGGTGAAATTCGGCAAAGCTTTCAGCGCAATCGCCGCCCTGAAGCAGGAAAGCCTTGCCGCCAGCTACGCGCGCCAAATCGGCGGTCAGCCCGCGCGCCTCGCCCGCAAACACCAGCGGCGGATAATTGGCCAGCTCTCCCGTGACGCGCGCCAAAGCCTCCGCATCGGGCCAGTGCGGCATTTGCCGCGCATCAGCGGTTTTCCAGCTATCGGGCGTCCATTTCGCCGGCAAGGGGATGTCCTTTCAAAATTGCGCCGCAAAAAGTTGGCGGAAAGCGCGCATAGCGCCTCGCGCCGTCAAATGCCATGGCCATAATTTTGTGACAAAGTGGGTGCAAATACAGTAGAGCATGGCTACATATCTTGATATTGACTTATAACCGTTCGTGCTGAGTGCTGTCGAAGTCGAATGACTGAGGCAGCGTATCGAAGCATGGACCGCAAGAACTGCCCTTCGATACACGACTTCGATGCTTCGACAGGCTCAGCATTCAGCCGCTACACAGGGCGAACGGGTAACGTGAAATCATCATGACCTAACAATATCGTAGAAAGCTTTTCTTGCTCCTTCCCCTCTCCCCCCATGCTTTGGCGCTTGTTCTTGCCGCCGCGATGGTCGCCGCGCCTGCGTTGGCGCAAGATGCGGCGGAACAGGGCGCGCCAGATGCTGAACCAGCGCCAGCACCCGCTCAACCAATTGGCGACGACATCGTCGTGGTGGCAGAACGCCTGCCCGGCAGCGTAGAGACCGACATTCCGGCCGATGAGGTTCTGAGTGCCGATGAAATTGCCAGTTATGGCGCGGCAAACCTTGGCGACCTTATCGGCCAACTCGCGGTGCGCACGCGGTCAGGTGGCGGGCGCGGCGGCGGCGCGCCGGTCATCCTGCTCAATGGGCGGCGGATTTCTGGCTTTGGCGAGCTTGCGCATATGGTGCCCGAAGCGATCGAGCGGGTCGATATTTTCCCGCCCGAGGTCGCGCTGCAATATGGCTATGCGGCCGACCAGCGCGTCATCAATTTTGTGCTGAAGCGCGCTTTTTCCGCCATAACCACCAGCGCCAGCCTCAACGGGGCGACGGCGGCCGAACGCTGGGTGGAAAGCGGCAGCGCGTCGCTGCTCCGCCTGTCCGGCCCTACGCGGATTAACCTGACAGCCAACGCGGCCCACCAAGGGGCGATGAGCGAGGCGGCGCGCGGTATCATCCAATCGAGCGGTAATGTGGATGACGGGCGGCTGCGCACGCTGCTCACCTCGGGCAGCAACCTGGGCCTCGACGGCACGATTGCGCAGCCCTTAAGCGAGAGCATCGGCGCAACGCTCAACCTGACTTATGGACGCGGAGCCGCGCGCGGATTGAATGGACCACGCCTCGCCGACCCCACCACCCCCTTGCACGCGGAAAATCACACCAGCAGCTTTCATGCAGGCGCAAGCAGCGACGGGCGGATCGGCGAATGGCGATGGAGCCTGACGGGCAATTATGATCACGCGACATCGCGCGCGACAATCGAGCGCGATAATGTGCCGGGCGGCGGCGCGGGGGTCGGCGCGGGTGTTCTCATCGACCGCACGCGATCTTCCTCCGATACATCCGAGGCCGATCTGGTGCTGGCGGGCAGCCTGTTTAACCTTCCTGCCGGGCGCGTTCGCGCGACCATCCAGGGCGGCTGGAAACATATCGGGTTCACCAGCTCCTCTGCCCGATCGGGCGCGGTAACGCTGGCCGACCTTCGCCGCACGGCCACTTCCGGCAGCACTAACATAGACGTGCCTATCGCCAGCCGCGACGACGGGGTTATCCCCTTTCTCGGTAATCTTTCGGCAAATGCCCAATACAGCCTGCGCGACGTTAGCGACTTTCGTTTATTGCGGAGCTGGACGGCGGGGCTGTCATGGAGCCCGATTGAGCGGGTCGACTTTCTCACTAGCTGGGTCAAGGATGAAGCCGCACCCAGCGTTAGCCGGCTCGGCGCGCCGTCACTGGTAACGCCGCTGCGCACCATTTATGATTTTGCGCGCGGGCAAACGGTGTTGGCCGATGTCACCAGTGGCGGCAACCCGTTGCTGCGCGCCGAAACACGGCGTGACTTTCGCGCACAGGCCAATTGGCGGCCGATAGAGGGCAAGGAACTGCTCCTGACCGCCAGCTATGCCCGCACGCTCAGCCGCAACACGTCGGCCAATTTCCCGCTGTTGACGCCAGAGATTGAGGCGGCGTTCCCCGGCCGCGTTACACGCGATGGCACTGGACGCATAACCGCCGTTGATCAGCGCCCCGTCAATTTCGAGGCCACACGCGGGCGGCAAATCCGCTATGGCATCAGTTTTGCGAGGCGGTTCGGCCAGCCGCAACTCGGCGCATTTGCTGGTGCAGCGGCCCCTCCTGCTGGCGGAAACCCCAGCGGTGAGCCACGCGTTGGCGGCGGCGGGGGCGTAAATCCACGTCGCGGTGGGGGCACCCTGGCCGGCCTGTTCGGCGGGCCGGGCGCGGGCGGGAGCTGGTCAATCGCCGCCTATCACACGGTGCGGTTCGAAGATGCAGTCATCATCCGCGCCGGTGTGCCCATGCTCGACCTGTTAAACGGGTCGGCAACAGGGGCAAGCGGTGGCAGCCCGCGTCACGAGGCGGAGTTTGATGGCGGTTGGTTTTTCGAAGGAATTGGCCTTCGCGCCAATGGCACATGGCGAGCGGGGACGCGCGTCGTGGGCGGGCCTTTGCCAGGCGGCGGCACCGCGTCCGACCTTCGTTTCTCCCCACAAATGACGATCAACCTGCGCGCTTTCATCGACATCAATCAACAAACGGCGTTCATCGCGGCGCACCCGCTATTTCGCAATACGCGGATACGCGTCGCCATCGACAATCTGTTTGGCGATACACAAGAGGTGCGCGATGCGGGCGGCCTTGTCCCGTTGAGTTATCAATCTGGCTATCTCAACCCGCAAGGCCGGACGATAGAAGTGTCGTTTCGCAAGCAGTTTTGAGCGGATGGCTTGACTTCACGGGCGAAGCGGCGATGTTGGGCAGATGATGTCCGCATGGTCACTCCATCTATTCGCGCTGGCGCTGGGCGCGGGGCGCTGGCGAGCATGCTCGCGGGCGGACGATGGATCCGCGTCGGATTGGCGCTTGCGGGCCTGTTGTTCGCGCTCGATTCCTGGGTAAATGATCGCGGTTGGTCGGCGCTGCTGCTCGCGCTCATGCTGGCACTGGTCAACGCCATGGCGGTGCTCACCCCGCTACTGCGGCGGGGAAGCGCATCGGCGGAGGCAAGACATCTGCACATGCGGCACTTGCCGAACCTCGCGCTTGCCGATGTGCAGTTACTGATCGATCAGGGCGGCACCGCGCAGGCACGAACCGGCGATGTGCTGACACGCGAGGGACAGGCCGTCGATGCCCTGCAATTTCTGATGGTCGGTAGCGCCGCGGTTCAGGTGGCCGACACGATTGTGGGGCGGATCGTGCCCGGCGATTTGGTCGGCGAGGCTTGCCTGATCGCGGACGGCACCGCTAGCGCGACGGTGCGCGTTACCGATGATGCAGCGCAGCTGTGGTTCATCCCACGCGAACGGCTCCATGCCTTTCTGGCGGTGCAGCCGCGCATCGCACAGGCGCTACAGGGGGCGTCGCTGGCGGCGCTGAAGGGCAAGCTGGAAAGCGCCAACCAGCGGCGGGTCTAAACTCGCCGGATCACCAGGTTGCGGATTTCGCTCATATCCTCCATCGCAAAGCGCACCCCTTCGCGGCCCAGACCTGAGTCCTTGACCCCGCCATAGGGCATATTATCGACGCGGTAGGATGACACATCGTTGACGACGACGCCGCCGACATCGAGATGGTCCCACGCGGCCAGCACCTGATGAATGTCGCGGGTGAAAATGCCGGCTTGCAGTCCGAACTTGCTGTCGTTGACCTCGGCCATCGCGGCATTCCAGTCGGTGAAGCTTGAGAGGATGGCGAGCGGACCGAACGCTTCCTCGCGGTAAGCGGCGGCGCTGCGGTCGACATTTTCGAGCAGCGTCGCATCGAGCATCGCCCCATCGCAACCGCCACCGCACAGCAACCGCGCGCCCCCCGCTACCGCGTCGTCTATCCAGCCCTTGAGCCGCGCCGCTTCCCTGACCGAAATCATCGGGCCGATGAAGGTTGCGCGGTCCTTGGGGTCGCCCGCAATCAGCGTGGCCGTGCGCGCCACCAACATATCGCGGAAGGTCTCGTATATGTCGGCGTGGATAATGATCCGCTGCACCCCGATGCACGACTGGCCCGACTGGTAAAAGGCGCCGAAGATGATGCGATCAAGCGCATGGTCGAGATCGGCATCCTTGTCGACAATCACCGCCGCATTGCCGCCCAACTCTAACACGACCTTTTTCTTGCCCGCACGCGCTTTCAAATCCCAGCCGACGCTGGGCGATCCGGTAAAGCTCAGCAGTTTCAAACGCGGATCGGTGGTAAACAGGTCGGCCCCATCGCGCGTTGCGGGCAGGATGCTGAATGCCCCCTCGGGCAGGTCGGTTTCGGCCAGCACTTCTCCCATGATGATCGCGCCAAGAGGGGTCAACGACGCCGGTTTCATCACAAACGGGCAACCGATGGCGATGGCGGGCGCGATCTTGTGTGCCGCGAGGTTGAGCGGGAAATTGAACGGCGAGATGAAACTGCACGGGCCAATCGGCACACGCTTCCACATTCCCATATATCCCTTGGCGCGCGGGGATATGTCGAGCGGCTGGACCTCGCCATAGTTGCGTGTCGCTTCTTCGGCGGCGATGCGGAACGTATCGATCAACCGGCCGACTTCACCTTCGGCATCGGCAATCGGCTTGCCTGCCTCAACGCATAGGGCATAGGCCAGCTCGTCGCGCCGTTCGGTAAAGCGGGCGACGCAATGGTGGAGCACCGCTGCACGCTCATAGTTCGCCATCGCCGCCATCGGCGCGGCGGCGCGCACCGCACCCGCAATCGCGGCGTCGATGACATCGGGCGTCGCCAGCGCGGTATGAAAAGCGACCTCGCCGGTGAACTTGTCGGTCACCGCCAAGTCGGCGTTGGGCTGCGCCGCCTTGTTATTGAGGTAGAGCGGATAGGTTTTTTGCAGTTTCATCGCGTCTCTCCAACACTGTCATCCCCGCGAAAGCGGGGACCCAGTATGCATTTTACCCGTTGATTTGATCGCAGAGGTCAAGCCATTGCGGGTTGCCCTGTTCGATCAATGCCTGTTTCCAAGCTCGTCGCCACTTCTTCATCGCTTTCTCACGGGCAATCGCGTCTCTGACATCTGCGAAGGGCTCCATATGCACCAATTGATGCACCCCATATCGTTTGGTAAAGCCCTTGATCTCGCCGTTGCGATGCTGCCAGCAGCGGCTAGCCAAATCCCCGGTCACACCAATGTAGAGAGTGCCGTTGCGTCTACTAGCGAGAATATAGACATAGTAGGTCTGATCCATTTGGCTCCTGGGTCCCCGCTTTCGCGGGGATGACAAAATTGGAGGGTTTTGTGATCTAAAGCGCCTTCGACAAATCCTTGATGTCCTTGTTCAAAATCTGATCGTTCTCGCTATAATCAACCGGACAGTCGATGAGGTGGACGCCCGGCGTGTCGCGGGTATGCACCAGCAATTCCGCCAAATGCGCGGCGCTCTCCACCCGGTGACCATGCGCGCCATAGCTCTCCGCATATTTCACGAAATCGGGGTTGCCATAGGTCAGCCCGAAATCGGCAAAGCCCATATTCGCCTGTTTCCAGCGGATCATGCCATAGGCGTCGTCGCGCAATATCAGCACGGTCAGGTTGAGGCCGAGGCGCACCGCCGTTTCCATTTCCTGACTGTTCATCATGAAGCCGCCATCTCCGCAGATCGCCATCACCTTGCGTTTAGGGTATAACATCGCCGACATCATGGCGCTGGGCAGCCCCGCCCCCATTGTCGCCAGCGCATTGTCGAGCAACACGGTGTTGGGGCGATAAGCGGTAAACCCTCGCGCAAACCAGATTTTATAAACGCCATTGTCGAGGCAGATGATGCCGTCGTCGGGCATATTTGCGCGCACCGCTTCGACCAGATGCGGCGGGAATATCGGGAAGCGCGTATCGCCAGACAGGCTGTTGGTGTGCGCGACTTCGGCGGCGCGATAGGCGAGCATATGGTCAAACTGCCAGCTGCCGCTGGGGACGATATCCTCCTTCATCTGCCAGATCGCATTGGCGATGTCGCCGATCACCTCGATATGCGGAAAATAGACGGGGTCGACCTCCGCCGTCTTGGTCGACAGGTGAATGACCGTCGGCCCGCCATCTCGCATGAAGAATGGTGGTTTTTCAATCACGTCGTGACCGATGTTGACGATACAGTCGCTGTCTTCGACCGCGCGGTGGACAAAATCCCCCGCCGATAGCGCAGCACAGCCAAGGAATTTGGGGTGCCGCTCGTCGATCACCCCTTTGCCAAGCTGGGTGGTGAGGAACGGGATGCCGGTTTTCTCAATGAATTGCAGCAGCATCCGGCTGGTGCTGGTGCGGTTGGCCCCCGCACCGATGACCAGGATCGGTGCCTTGGCTTTTTCCAATGCCTCGACCGCAGCGCGCACCGCCTTGGGATCGGCGCTGGGGCGGCGCGAGATACTGCGCGCTATCGGGACACTATCGGTGTGCTCGTCGGCAATGTCTTCGGGCAGCTCGATGTGCGTCGCGCCGGGCTTTTCCTCCTCGGCCAGGCGGATCGCCTCGCGCACGCGGCTGGGGATATTGTCCGACGACTGCATCTGGTGGGTATATTTGGTGATCGGCCCCATCATCGTCACCACATCGAGGATCTGAAACCGCCCTTGCTTGGATTTTTTGATCGGTTTTTGCCCGGTGATCATCATCATCGGCATCCCGCCCAATGTCGCATAGGCGGCCGCCGTGACAAAATTGGTCGCGCCCGGCCCCAATGTGGCGATGCACACGCCGGTCTTGCCCGTGTGTCGGCCATAGGTGGCGGCCATGAAGCCCGCGCCCTGTTCGTGCCGCGTCAGGATGAGGCGTATCTGTTTGGAACGCGACAGGCTGTCGAGGAAGTCGAGATTTTCCTCGCCAGGCACGCCAAAAATATATTCGACGCCCTCTTTCTCCAGGCATTCGATGAACAGGTCTGATGCTTTTTTGCCGGCTTGCTTTTGCATTTCGCCCATGGGTCGCTCCTCTTAGTGCCGCGTATAAGACTATGCTCTCGCAGGCTTGTTGATGCACGACCCGAGCATTGCCCAGCGGAAATATGGATGCACGCCCCTTTCCGTCATTCGCCAATGCAGCTGTGTGTCTATCCGATGCCGAAGTTCCTGTCACGCGGGGAGTTTTCAAGTCGTAAGTATCGAGCGGGCGATCATTCAGTCCCCGTCAAACAGCTCCGCCAGCTGATCGATGATCGCCCCGCCCAATTGCTCGGCGTCCATGATCGTAACCGCTTTCGCATACCAGCGCGTCACATCATGGCCAATGCCGATGGCGATCAGCTCGACGGGGGATTTGCTTTCGATCCAGGTGATGACTTGGCGCAAATGCTGGTCAAGATAGCCGCCCGAATTGACGGAAAGTGTCGAGTCATCGACCGGCGAGCCATCGGATATGACCATCAATATGCGCCTGTCCTCTGGCCGCCCGATGATACGGCTATGCGCCCAGATCAGCGCCTCGCCGTCGATATTTTCCTTGAGCAACCCTTCGCGCATCATCAGGCCGAGCGCATTGCGGGCGCGGCGATACGGCTCGTCTGCGGGTTTATAAACGATGTGGCGAATATCGTTGAGCCGCCCGGGCCCAGCAGGACGACCAGCGGCCAGCCAATCTTCGCGCGTCTGCCCGCCCTTCCACGTTCGCGTGGTAAAGCCTAAAATCTCGGTCTTGACCCCGACGCGTTCCAATGTGCGCGCCAAAATGTCGGCGCTGATCGCGGCAATGCTGATCGGTCGGCCACGCATCGAGCCACTATTGTCGATCAACAATGTGACCACCGTATCGCGGAAATCGGTGTCGCGCTCGACCTTATACGACAGCGATAATGTAGGGTTCGCCACCACACGCGCCAGCCGCGCAGCGTCGAGAATACCCTCCTCCTGGTCAAAATCCCAGGCGCGGTTTTGCTGCGCCATCAATCGGCGTTGCAGCCGATTGGCGAGCCGCGTCACCGCCGATTGCAGCGGCACCAGTTGTAGATCGAGAAAACCCCGTAGCCGCGCCAATTCATCGGCATCGCACAGGTCGAGCGCAGAGACGATTTCGTCATATTTGGTCGAGAATATCTTGTAGTTGAAATTGGGAATGTCGTGGTGCGTGCGATTAGGGCGCGCGGGCATGGGCGCATCATCGCCCATTTCGCCCATATCGCCGTCGTCATCGCCCTCAAAATCCTCAGGCGTTACCTCGCCCTCTTCGCCCTCGCCGCTTTCCCCATCGCGCATTTCAACGCGCGCTTGCGCATCGGATGATCCGCCTTCCTGATCCTCCTCGCCCGTCTCGCTGTCATCGGGTTGATCTTGGGGATCGTCTCCGCCCTCAATATCGTCACCTGCGATGTCAGAGGCGATAAGATCGAGGTTGCGTAGCATCTGCGTTGCTTGTTCAGCATAAGCCCGCTGATCATCAATCAACAGGCTGAGCGCGTCCATATCATTGCCGGCACGCTCTTCGATCATCGGCTCGACAAACTCCAGCCCCACCTGAGCCGTATCCGGCACAGGCAGGTCGGCCAGATGGCGCCGGATCAACAGTTCAACCGCACTCGACATCGGCACATCTTCGAGACGCATCGCGCGGGTAATCGGGTCACTGGCAAAGCGAGCTTCGCTCTCGGCCGTCAAATTTGCCCGCATCCCCTCCATCGAGCGTGCACCGAGCGCGGCAATGCGCGCGGATTCCATGGCGTCGAACACCGCGCCGGCCACCGCATCAGCGGGGCGCATTTTGGCATGTAACGATGCCATGTGATGTTTGAGCCGCAGCGCCTGTGCATCGGCCTGCCCCCGCGCAATCGCCACATCGCGCGGCGGCAATGAACGCGCAGGCGCGCTAACCTTGATCGTCTTGCCAACGCTGTGCGGGGCATCGGTGGTATAGCCGAGCTCAACCTCCTGCTCGCCAGTCAGCGCGCGCGCCGTGCCACCAAGCACGGTCTTCAGTTCATCAAGCGGAGAGGGCGCGGCCATGCGCCACCCATAGGGAGCGACGAGGCCAAGGTGAAGTCTATATTATTATCTAGCACCAGAGCCCTAGCCAGAGCCCTATGCGCCTCAGCTCGCTTTAGCCCACGTCTCTTCTATGTCATCGTGGCTGTAAACAGCGGCGGGTAAAGCCAAGGCCAAAGCATCATCATCGTCGGCGCGTTCGCATAGATTGGCCAGCGCCTCATCAAGCAGAGCATCGAGCGTCACATCTTTGTGCGTCATATGGGCATGCACGGCCATATCATTGACCCAACCAACAAAGCTTTGGGCATCATCGCCCGCAATCGCTGTGGTGGGCAATAATTCGGCTGCTATGGTTAGCCACGCCTCGGCCTCGGCAATGTAATCGTTGCCGCAGCTTTCAGGGATAATATTGATCACCGCGCTCGCCACCTCGGCAATCGTCGCGGCAACCCAGGGGAAACCCGTGTCATCGGCGGGGCGTAATTGCCTCACCGCGTCCTCGCTCATCAACCAATCCCATTGGCTGGCTGCGGTCTGTGTAAAGTCAGCCGCCGGTTCCGGTTCTGGCTCAAACTCTGCCGCCGGCTCAAATTCCGGTTCTGGCTCAAACTCTGCCTCCGGCTCAAACTCTGGCTCGGGTTCGGTCTCAATATCGACGCCATGCTCTATCTCTGGAGCGGCCAGCGCCGCAGCCTCAGCATCACCCGCGAATTCGCCCGCATCACCAGCATCGTCAAAAACTGTCGGCGCATTGGCTGGCTGTGAGAAACGACGCAACCGCGATGCAGCACTGTCATCGACAACCGCCTGTGCAACATGCGCGTCGGCGCGCTCCTGCTTAGCCTCAGCGCGCTGTTCCTGACCAGATTTCATCGCCGCCAAAGCCCGTGGCATGAGCCACAGCGCGATTCCAGCCAGAACAACCAACGGCGCGACCGCCATGGCCCAGGTGACGGGCGAAACATTGTCCGACGCAGCAATGGTCATCCAGGCATTGCCCGACAAAGCGCCGAAAATGAGCGCATTGACAGCAAAAAGAACGGCGTATTTTTTCATAACGTCCAACACCCATGGAAACGGGTGACTGGAATAGCCTTAATTTCTCAACAATTGGCTAACACAGCGTTAATACAGTTATACCAATGCCTTATCGCGATTGCCCGACCACGCTTTCGGGCAGGTCTGCGCCGAATACGCGCTGATAATATTCGGCCACCAACATCCGTTCGGCCTCGTCGCATTTGTTGAGGAAGGTCAGGCGGAATGCAAAGCCGACATCCTTGAATATTGTCACATTCTGGGCCCAGCTAATGACCGTGCGCGGGCTCATCACCGTCGAAATGTCGCCATTGATGAAGCCGGCGCGAGTCAGCTCGGCGACCTTGACCATATTGGCGACCATCGCCCGGCCATCTTCGCTGTCATAGTCGCTCGATTTGGCGAGCACGATCCGCGACTCGACCTCGGCGGGGAGATAGTTGAGCGTGACGACGATATTCCAGCGATCCATCTGCCCCTGGTTGATCTGTTGCGTGCCATGATACAGCCCGGTCGTGTCGCCCAGCCCGACGGTGTTGGCGGTAGCGAACAGGCGGAACCACGGATTGGCGCGGATGACGCGGTTCTGATCGAGCAGCGTCAGCTTGCCGTCACTTTCCAGCACGCGCTGGATGACGAACATCACATCGGGGCGGCCTGCATCATATTCGTCAAACACCAGCGCAGTCGGAGTTTGCAGCGCCCAGGGCAGCAACCCTTCGCGGAACTCGGTCACCTGCTGTCCATCGCGCAGCACGATAGCATCGCGGCCGACCAGGTCGATGCGGCTGATATGCGCATCGAGGTTGATGCGGATGCACGGCCAGTTGAGGCGGCTCGCCACCTGCTCGATATGCGTCGATTTTCCGGTACCGTGATAGCCCTGCACCATCACCCGGCGGTTATGCGCAAAGCCCGCACAAATGGCGAGCGTGGTGTCGGCATCGAACACATAGGCGGGGTCGAAATCGGGGACGCGCTCGTCCGCCTCGCTGAACGCCGGCACCTGCATATCCACGTCGATGCCAAACAAGTCACGGACATTGACCATTTTGTCCGGGGCCTCAAGCACGGTGAGCCCGCGAGCATCGGGCTGAATATTGGGGATGTCGGTCATGGGACAGGCTTTCCGTTCGCGTTAAGTTAGCGCCATAGGACGGAGCGAGGCGCAAACGCAAGTGCGGCTAGCAGCCGCTTGACACATACCAACCGGTTGGTATGTTGCTCCCCATGCCCGCGAGTCGCACCCTGCCCCCCTCCCCGGATGCGCGCTTGCGGGCAGTTTCGGCGCGGGCAGGCCCAGCGCTGGCACCCTCGGCGCGAACCAAGCTGCTCGATGCGGCGATGCGGATCATCCGCGA
>JBEBJX010000014.1:0-34060 GCA_040079655.1 Sphingopyxis sp.
CATTCCCCCCGCCCCGCCTCGCCGCCGTGTCCCTGCCAAGCCAAGCGATGCAATAGCCGGTAAGACGACCTTGCTCGATTTGAATGAACGGATTTGCCGTTGGCCGATGGGCCACCCTGGGGAGGCTGATTTTCATTTTTGCGGCACCCCGGTCAACCCCGGCTACCCCTATTGCGTCGAGCATTGTGGACGCGCGTTTCAGGCGCAATTGCCCCGTGGAACGCGCCGCCCGCCGCCACCGCCGCCCTTTGGCGGGCCGCGCGTGCGTTAGCCAGTTTGAGCGCTTGCATCGCTGACTCTCGTGCGTATGAGAGATGGCATGAGTGATGATTTATTTGCCGCGCTGCCCAAGGGCGGGCAGGACTATGATGCATCGGATATTGAGGTGCTGGAGGGGCTGGAGCCTGTTCGGCGGCGGCCGGGCATGTATGTCGGCGGCACAGACGAACGCGCGCTCCATCACCTTGCGTCCGAAGTGCTCGACAACAGTATGGACGAAGCGGTGGCGGGGCACGCCAGCCGGATCGAGGTTACGCTCGATGTCGGCAACCGATTGACGATAAACGATAATGGTCGCGGTATCCCTGTTGACCCACATCCCAAATTCCCCGGAAAATCCGCACTCGAAGTGATCATGACCACGCTTCATTCGGGCGGCAAATTTGAAGGCAAAGCCTATGCGACATCGGGCGGTCTGCACGGTGTCGGCATTTCGGTGGTCAATGCGCTGTCGAGCGAGACGATGGTCGAAGTCGCGCGGGCGCGGCAATTATTCCGCCAATGTTTCGCCCAGGGCAAGGCGCTTGGCCCTGTAGAATTGCTGGGGCCAACGCCCAATAGACGCGGCACAACCGTATCCTTTGTCCCTGATGCCACCATTTTTGGCGATCATGCGCGGTTCAAGCCGCAGCGGCTCTATCGGCTGGCGCGGTCCAAAGCCTATCTGTTCGCGGGTGTCGAAATCCGCTGGAAATGCGCGGCCGAGCTGATTGGCGACGACACGCCCATCGAGGCAGTGTTTCAGTTTCCCGGCGGGCTTGCCGACCATTTGCACGAGCAGATCGGAGCCCGCGAATGCGCGACCAGCGAAGCCTTCACCGGATCGCAAGATTTTCCCGATGGCCCAAACGGCGAAAAAATGGGTCGCGCTGAATGGGCAGTGGCCTGGCCATTATGGTCCGACGGCAGCTATAGCTGGTATTGCAACACCATTCCCACCCCCGATGGCGGCACCCACGAGGCGGGCCTGCGCGCCGCGCTGACCAAGGGTTTGCGCAGTTTTGGCGAGATGATCGGGCAAAAACGTGCCAGCCAACTCACGGGTGATGATGTGCTCAATGGCTGTGAGACGATGCTATCGATATTCATCCGCGATCCGCAATTTCAAAGCCAGACCAAGGATCGGCTGACCTCACCCGAAGCGGCGCGGCTCGTTGAAACCGCGATGCGCGACCATTTCGACCATTTCCTCAGCGCCAATATGGAACGCGGCAAGGCGCTACTCGGCTATGTGCTCGACCGTATGGACGAACGGCTGGCACGCAAGGCGGAACGCGAGGTCAAGCGCAAAACCGCGACCAGCGGGCGCAAGCTGCGCCTGCCTGGAAAGCTGACAGATTGTGCGAATAATGGCCCAGAAGGTACTGAAATCTTTATCGTTGAGGGTGACAGCGCGGGTGGCAGTGCCAAGCAAGCGCGCGATCGCAAGACGCAGGCCGTATTGCCCATTCGAGGTAAAATTCTCAATGTCGCCTCGGCCAGCACCGACAAAATCCGCGCCAATAGCGAGATTGCCGACCTCGCGCTCGCGCTGGGCTGTGGGATGCGCAAGGATTGCGACGCCGATCGGCTGCGCTACGAACGCATCGTCATCATGACCGACGCCGATGTCGATGGCGCGCATATTGCCACACTGCTGATGACTTTCTTTTTTCAGGAAATGCCCGAAGTGGTGCGACGCGGGCATCTTTACCTGGCGCAGCCGCCGCTTTACCGGCTGAGCGCGGGCGGCCGCCAAGCCTATGCCCGCGATGAGGCGCAGCGTGCCGAGCTTGAAGCTGGGATGTTTAAGGGTAAAAAGGTTGAGGTGTCGCGGTTCAAGGGGCTGGGCGAGATGATGCCCGCGCAACTGCGCGAGACAACAATGGCGCCCACATCGCGATCAATGCTGCGCGTCACATTACCGCAGGAATATGAGGAGCGCGCCAGTGTCCGCGATCTGGTTGACCGGTTGATGGGTAAAAATCCCGAGCACCGTTTTCAGTTCATCCAAGCCAATGCGGCCAGTGTCGATGACGATGTGATTGATGCCTGACGGTTACTCCGGAACGCCTTGCGGTGTCCGCAATCGTTGCCCGGCATCGAGCGCGAGCATCAGGCACGCGGCCAATAACACGGCATCCTTGAACAGAAATTGTGCGAATGACCCCATGAATGGAAAACCGTAGCCGTCCTCCCACAGTGGCGCGCCAATGGCAAAGCTGAGCGTGATGAGGAAGGTGCACACACCCATCATGCCGCCAATCAACGCGGCGCGCAGCGACCAGAAACCGATCAGCAACATCAACGCGGTGGCCAGCTCGATTGCCCCTATAACATTGCTCGCACCTTGCACCCCGAATGCGGGGTAAAGCCAGAAAAATAGCGGATAATGCGCGGCAATCGACGCCACGCCCTCGGCTTCATAGGCCGCAAATTTGGCCGTGCCAAAAAAGGCAAAGATGAATATCATCGCACATCTTAATGCGGCGATCCCCCACGATGGGGCTGGTAAATGATCGACAATCCAGCGCATGATAACCCCTCCCCCCCCGTTTATACACATATGTTCGTATGGCGGGCTCAGATGGTTACAGTCTGCCGGCGCTATTAGCTCCCCATCAACGCCGCGACCAGCGCCTTGACCTTTTTCTGTCGCCATTGCGGGGCCGGGGCCACCAACCAATAGGTGTGGCTGCATGGCGTGCGCTCACCCGTCTCAACCACAGTGCCCGCCGCAATCGCATTAACAACCAACAAGGCGGGCACGCGTGCCTGCCCCAGCCCGTTTAGCACCGCATCAATCGCTAGACCAGCGTCACCGACATGGAGCACCGCCGCGTTCTCATCGACTATGGTATCCACTTCGCCCCAGCATATCGCAAACGGTCCAGGCCCGTCCGCCGGAGCGATGTTGACCATTGCGCCATCGTCGATCGGCGTGCCCTCCAGCTCGCCAGCATCGCCCACGCGGCGAATGGCGAGGTCAAGGTTAGCTTCGGTAAAATCGAGCTGCTGATCGGCGGCGAGCAAACGAAACCGCAAGTTCGGGTCCGCCGCCGCCACCCGCATCAGCCGCGGCAACAGCCAAAGCGCGGTCATGTCGCGCGGCGCAGCGATGGTCAGCGAATGAGAGGATTGCCCGGCGCGCATCGCCTGAACCGACTCCTCAAATTGCAAGAAACCACCGCGCAGCCCCTCTAGCCCCGCTTCGGCCTCGGCGGTCAGTTCAAGCCCCTTGGGCGTGCGGCGAAAAAGCACCAGCCCAAGCACATCCTCGAGCGCGCGGATTTGCTGGCCCACAGCCGCTGGTGTCACTGCCAATTCGTCGGCCGCGCGCGTGAAATTGAGGTGCCGCGCTGCGGCGTCAAACACGCGCATGGCGTTCAATGGCAAATGCGTGCGCTTCATCGCCCGCTCACCGGCTCACCGCCGCGCCGAGCAAGGGAAAGTCTGGCACAGCAATGGTGAAACGGCGGCCACGGTCATCGATCATCCCGAAATGGCCGACCATATGCCCGCTGGGGCTGTTCAATGGACAGCCCGAAACATAATCGAACGACGCGCCGGGTGCGATGACGGGCTGTTCGCCCACAACCCCGCTGCCCTCAACCACGTGCACAGCGCCGTTGCCATCGGTGATTTCCCAGCGGCGATCACGCAATTGGACCGGCGCATCGCCATGATTTTCGATACGGATGTGATAGACCCAGAACCAGCGCGATGCCGCAGGTTGCGAACTTTCCGGCTGAAAAGTCACGGCAACGCGCACCGTTATCGCCTCGGTCGTCGCAGCAAAGGGAAAGAGTGCGGCTATCATGCTGCACAGAGTCGCTCATAGTCCCGCGCGGGTCAATGCCTGATCGAGGTCGTCGATCAAATCAGCAGGGTCTTCAAGTCCAACATTGAGCCGGAGCATCCCCTCGCCCACGCCCATTTCGGCACGGGCATCGGGCCCGACGCTGTGGTGGGTGGTGGTGGCCGGATGGGTCATCAGGCTGCGCGAATCGCCAATATTGTTCGATATGTCGATGAGGGTGAGCGCGTCGAGCAGCGCGTGCGCCTGTTCCCGCCCGCCATCAACCTCAAACGAAAAAATCGGCCCGCAGGCGGACATTTGCGCCGCCGCAAGATTGTGCTGCGGGTGGCTGGCCAGGCCGGGGTGGAGGATGCGCGGCACGCGCCCCTCAACGAACTGCCCGACGGCCAGCGCGTTTTCCGACTGGCGGCGGATTCTGAGGTCGAGCGTCTCCAACCCTTTGAGCACCACCCAGGCGTTGAACGGTGACAGGTTGGGCCCGGTGTTGCGCTGAAACGGCAGCAGAAAGTCATCCATGAACTTCTGGCTACTGCACACCGCGCCCGCCAGCACCCGCCCCTGCCCGTCCATCATCTTGGTCGCGCTATAGGCCACCACATCGGCGCCAAATTCCATCGGCCGTTGCAGCGCGGCTGTCGCAAAGGCATTGTCGACCACAGTCGTTATGCCATTGGCACGCGCCAGGGCACACACATGGGCCATATCGACAATATCCATGGTCGGGTTGGCTGGGGTTTCAAAGAAAAAAACCTTGGTATTGGGCCGGATCGCCGCCGCCCACGCATCATTATCGCGCGCGTCGATGGTCGTGGTGGTGATGCCCCAACGCGGCAGCAAGCTGTCGGTCAGCCAGCGGCACGAACCAAAGGCCGCACGCGCCGCCACCACATGATCGCCGCTGTTCAACTGGCACAGCAGCGCCGCCGTCATCGCCGCCATACCGGTGGCCTGGGTGCGGCAAGCCTCTGCACCCTCCATCAGCGCGATTCGCTCTTCCAGCATCGCGACCGTTGGATTTTGCAGCCGTGAATAGGTCATCCCCGGCTCGTCACCGGCAAAGCGCGCCGCAACCGTAGCGGCATCGTCATAGCAATAGCCCGAGGTCAGGAACAGCGCCTCGCTTGTCTCGCCCTGCTCGCTGCGCCAGGTGCCACCGCGAACGGCCTGTGTCGCGGGGCGCCAGGCCCTGGTGATGTTGCGGTCCATGCCCGTATTGCGTTTCATACCAAAACTCCGTCGTGCGATTGCGGTAAGGGCACCTTGGGGGTTTTTCCAGCCAATATCTCCGCCGCCTGTGATTGATCACAATTGCCGCCGGACAGGATTACCGCCACGCGCTTGCCTTGCATCGCCTGACGCTCCTGCATCAATCCGGCGAGCGCCACCGCGCCCGCCCCTTCGGGCATATTATGCGTGTCCTGCCAATAGGCGCGCGCCGCATCGGCGATTTCATCGTCAGTGACGGCGACAAAACGCGCCGCGCGGCTGCCGAAATAGTCGAGCGCACTCTGCACCGGGGTGCATACTGCCACGCCATCGGCAAAGGTGTGTGCCGAAGCGTTGGAGATAAGCCGCCCAGCCTCGAAACTCTGCATGGCCGCGTCGGCATGGACCGAGACGACACCGACAATCTCAGTCGCCAGGCCCAGTGCATCGCGCGCCGCTATCGTTCCGCACAGCCCGCTGCCACAGCCCACCGGAACATAGACGGTGCTAATATCTTTAACATTATCAAATAATTCTAGCGCATAGCTGGCAACACCTATCACGAGTTGATCGTCATAGGATGGGACCATGAACAAGCCATATTGCGCGGCGCGTGCCGTTGCTTCGGCCTTGGCACTGTCAAAATCATGGCCATGCTCGATTAGCTCGGCACCAAGGCTGCGCATCGCCGCGTTTTTTTCCGTGGCATTGCCAAATGGGACGATGATGGTTGCGTTCAGACCTGCCGCTTTTGCTGCGCGCACCTGTGCCTGGCCGTGGTTGCCGCGCGTTGCGGTGATAATCCCCGTCACATCAGGGTGCGCTCGCCGCAGCCAGTCGATATAGGTGATCGCTCCGCGCACCTTGAACGCGCCGGTTGGCGTGTGGTTTTCATGTTTGACCCAAACATCACAGCCCAGCCGCTCGCCCAGCAATGGCCAGGCATATTGCGGGGTTGGTGCCATTTGCTCGGCCACTAATGACTGTGCCGCGCGCAGTCTATCAAGTGAAAAGAGGTTCATGCTGCTCGCTCCAATTCGCGCAACACCGCATCACCCATCGCTTCGGTCCCCACCAAACCGCCTAAGTCGGTCGTCCGCGCCCCGCCGGCCAGTGCCGCCTCTACCGCGCGCTCTATCCTATTCGCGTCATCAGCGCGGCCCAGAGAGGTGCGCAGCATCATTGCCGCAGACAATATCATCGCCAGTGGGTTGGCGCGGTTTTGCCCGGCAATATCGGGTGCGCTGCCGTGGATTGGCTCATACAGCCCCTTGCCCGCATCATCGAGCGATGCCGACGCCAGCATCCCGATCGAGCCGACACACATGCTCGCCTGATCGGACAATATATCGCCAAATAAATTGCCAGTAACGATGACATCAAAAGCGCCTGGCGCACGCACCAGCTGCATCGCCGCATTGTCAACATACATATGGTCGAGCTGGACATCGGGGTAATCAGCCGCGACCTCGACCATCACATCGCGCCATAATTGCGACGTTTCGAGCACATTGGCCTTATCGACCGAGCACAGCTTGCCCTGCCCATCTTTGACGCGGCCCCGCGCGCTTTGAAAGCCAACATGCGCGATCCGCCGCACTTCGCCCTCGTCATACGCCATGACGTCAAAGCCCTGCCGCAGCCCGGTGTCGCTAGTCCGCCGCCCTTTTTCGCCAAAATAGACGTCGCCGTTAAGCTCGCGCACGATCATCAAATCGATGGTCGCGGCGATTTCCGGCCTCAGCGCACTGTGGTTGACCAGCGCGGGAATAGTCTTGGCGGGCCGCAAATTGGCGAACAGGCCAAGTTCGCGGCGCAGGCCCAATATCGCCTGTTCTGGCCGCAAGTGCCGTTCGAGGTGATCGCAACCAAAATCGCCGACCGCGCCGAATAGGATAGCATCGGCATCGCGCGCCGTGGCCAGTGTATCATCGGGCAGCGGGTGGCCTGTTTCGCGCCAGGCCGCCGCGCCGACCAGCCCTTCGATCATGGTGAGATCAGGCAGATCGAGCGCGCGTAGCACCCTTATAGCCTGTGCGGTCACTTCGGGGCCAATACCGTCTCCGGCGAATATCGCTATTTTCATGCCTGTGCGCCTAGAGCCTTTTTAAGGGAGATGGAAGCATCGAACGACTTGAAAGAGGCGGCAAGGCAGGAAACAAAGCGACTGATCAGGCAATGCCATCAGAGCGATTTGAAGGGGAATGAACCATTTCGCTGCTCGCAAATCGCGGTGCAAAACCACGCTCCAGCCGTGCGATCAACCTTGCGCGCACATCGGCGATGTTATCGGCTCGCGGCCCCGATAACAGATGTTTGTTGATAGCTTTTCCGTTGCGCGCCAATGCTTTGCTAAGGTCAGTAGTGCGCTCCAGCACGTCACCATAACCAAGTTCGGCCAGCAGCAATGTTTCATAACGCACCAGCGCGCCCGACCAATTGCTGGCTACGGGCGACAACTCAATGGCGGACAAAAGCCCGCTAAGCCCCGCAAAAAGTGCAGGATAGGCATGCCCTTCCGGCAAGGCCACGCCCGTCAATGTCGTCACCCAATCGATTGCGGCGGCGGCCAGGGGTTCGCGCATTAACGGCGCACGGCTGTGCACCATCTCGATGGTAAGGCTTGCCAATTGCTCCTCGGTCCGTGCGCGAAACGTGGCAGCGACAATATTGGCGGGCATCATGATCGGGCGCATCCGCCGCGATCGCCCGCCCTGAACATAGCCCGCCAGCAAACCTGCTTCCTCGGTCATCAGCCGGGCAATGGCACCATGCTCGCCATGAGGACGGGCCGCGCATATAATCGCGGTGGTGACGAGGTGCATCAGGGGGTGTCCTCACCCATGGTAAAAATCATAGATGGCCTGCGCGCTCGCAGACGAAATACCGGGCGCCTGTTGTATCTCGGCGAGGCCTGCACCTCTTATGGCCTTTGCGGTCCCGAAATGCATCAACAGCGCCTTTTTGCGTGCGGGGCCGATGCCGGGAACCTCATCAAGCGGCGAAGATGTCATCGCCCTTGCGCGTTTTTGCCGATGTGCCCCAATCGCAAAGCGGTGCGCCTCGTCGCGCAGCCGCTGAACATAAAAGAGCAGCGGTGTCCCCACGGGCAGCGCTATCTCTCGGCCATCAGTGAAATGAAAAACCTCGCGTCCTTCGCGGCCATGGTGCGGCCCCTTTGACACCCCGATCAACGTGACATCCTCTATGCCCATCGCGTCGAGCACATCTTTCGCCGCGCCAAGTTGCCCCTTGCCGCCGTCGATCAACACCAGGTCGGGCCATGTCCCCGCCTCGCGGTCAGGGTCTTCGTCTAATGCCCGGGCAAAGCGCCGCGAAAACACTTCGCGCATCATTGCAAAATCATCGCCAGGCGCCGTCTCGGGGTTTTTGATATTAAACTTGCGATACTGCCCCTTGATAAAGCCTTCGGGCCCGGCAACCACCATCGCGCCGACCATGTTGGTGCCCTGTATGTGGCTGTTGTCATATATTTCTATACGTTGTGGCGGGCCATCCAGGCCAAAAAGATCGGCCATTTCGCCCAGCAATTTCGATTGGGTTGCGGCCTCGGCCTGTCGACGATCCAGCGCCTCGACCGCGTTGCGCCGCGCCTGCTCCATCAACCGCGCACGGTCACCGCGCATGGGCGTAGTGATGCTGATCTTTTTGCCCGCACGCGCGCCCAGTGCACTGGCCAATAGCGCGCTATCGCTGGGTTCACGGTCAACCAATATCGTTTTGGGCGGCGGCATATCTTCGTAAAATTGTACCAGAAAGCTCCCCAGCACCTCGGTTTCGGGCACGCCAGCCGTGTGTGCGGGAAAATAGCTGCGATGTCCCCAATTCTGACCCCCGCGGATGAAAAATGCCTGGATGCACATTGCCCCAGACCCGCTGGCCAGCGCGAAAATATCGGCATCGCCTATCGCTTCGGCGTTGATGGCCTGCGAGCCCTGGATAAAGGTCAGCGCGCGCAACCGATCACGGTGAATAGCCGCGCGCTCATAATCGAGCTTGGCCGAAGCGGCCTCCATGCTGGCACCGATTTTGGCCTGAACAGCCGAGGATTTGCCGCCCAAAAAGTCCTTTGCATCCGCGACCAGCTCGGCATAGTCATTCTCGTCTATGCGGCCCACACAGGGGGCAGAACAGCGTTTGATCTGATAGAGCAGACAGGGGCGGTCACGCGCCGCAAAATAGCTGTCGGTGCAGCTCCGCAACAAAAAGAGTTTTTGCAAGGCGTTGAGCGTCTGGTTGACCGCGCCGCCGCTCGCAAATGGCCCGTAATAATGACCGACCGCGCGCCTAGCTCCCCGATGTTTTTGCAAGCGCGGAAACGCATGATCGGAATGGAGCAG
The DNA here is from genome assembly GCA_040079655.1 of Sphingopyxis sp. Classification (GTDB taxonomy): domain Bacteria; phylum Pseudomonadota; class Alphaproteobacteria; order Sphingomonadales; family Sphingomonadaceae; genus Sphingopyxis. Next base: position 9,646 of record JBEBJX010000014.1, read on the forward strand.
GATGAAAGGAAAGCTTTTATCGTCGCGCAGCAACACATTATAGGCGGGCCGATAGCGTTTGATCAGCTGTGCCTCAAACAATAACGCCTCGGCTTCGCTATTGCTTGTGACAATGGTCATTGAGCGGGTCTGCGACACCATCCGCAACAGCCGCTTTGGCAGGCCCGCAACATGGGTATAATTGGCGACGCGGCTGCGCAGCGCCTTGGCTTTACCGACATAGAGTATTTCGCCATTGGCATCATGCATCCGGTAAACACCGGGTTTGCGCGGCAAGGTGGCCAGCACGTTGCGGATCGCGGCAAGCCCCGCCTCCAGATCGGGCTGCTCGGCTCCGCGCAGCGAATAAGTCGCGCGATCCTCGTTAAAGCGATCGGGGTCGTTGGGCGTGCTCATTCCCGCACTATGCGACGCCGTTTACAGCTGCGCAATGTCCGCGATGGCAGCCTCAATCAATGGCTTGTCAGCCGTCGCACCGTGATTTTCGGCAATCAGGCTTTGCGCGGCACCAACAGCGGCGCGAACCACGCTGTCGCGCACGTCGCTAATCGCGCTGCGCTCAGCCGCTGCGATACGGTCCTCTGCCATTTTTTTGCGGCGCGCAATCAGCGTTTTGACGTCATCTTTGGCATTGGCGACCAACAGCGCGGCCTCGGCCTCGGCACCAGCACGAATATTCGCAATGTCCTGGTCAAGCGCGGTCAGTTTGGCCTGATATTCGCCGCGCAGCGCCTCTGCTTCGGCGCGCAATGCCGATGCCTCGTCCAATTGTTTGCGGATTTCCGCGATTTTTCCATCAAGCATGGCGGCAAGTATCGTCGGTACTTTTTTCCAGATCATGATCGCGATCAGCAACGCCATGGCCACAGCAACCCAGCCTACCGCGCCAAAAATAAAGCTCGGTTCGGCATGCTCTGCCGCAACATGCGCGCTGCCCGCTGTCAAGACGATGCTATCCACCATTGCGTTGTGCCTTTACCGCGCGCGTGCTGGCCGCCGCCGTTATCTCAGCCATGGTCAGCCGTGCGACCAATGCCCTGGCGGCGTCGCTCGCTACAGACTCGATTTCAGCCATGGCCGAGCGGCGAGCCGCCGCGATGTCGCTTTCAGCCGCCGCCAGGCGATCGGCGATTTCGCGTCCCGCCTTGGCCAGCAGTTTTTCGCTGTCCTTGCCCGATTTGGCTTTTGCCCCGGCAATCAGCGCCTGGGCATCGGCACGCGCACCATTGCTGCGCGACAAGGTTTCTGCCTCCATCGCATCAGCCGCGTCGCGCGCCGAGCGGGCCGCCGCCAAATCACCCGCAATTTTAGCGTCGCGTGCGTCGACAACCGCCTCAATTTTTGGCAACATTCCCCGCCCTACGACAAAGAAAATGGCGCCAAAGACGAGGAGGAGCCAAAAGGCCTGTGATGCGAAATACCAGCTTTCGCCGAGTTGATCGATTTGTGGCATGCCTATACTATTCCTTATCGGCTGGGCTGTCCCCCGCCGACGGGTGTGCCGTCTTACTTCAGATAAAGCAGGATCGCGATGAGGAACGACAGCAAGCCGAGCAATTCTGCGGCCGCAAAGCCAATGAACAGGCGGCCTTGCTGACCATCGGCAGCAGCCGGGTTGCGCAATGCGCTCTCAAGGAAGGATCCGAAAACATTGCCCACGCCGATCGCGGCCATGCCTGCGCCGATTGCTGCGAGGCCTGCGCCGACGAGTGCTGCTGCTTGTGCGTCCATGTTAATAACTCCTGTAACTAAATGGTGATTAAATATTGAAAATTATAGATAAATCAATGCAAATTGACTGCGTCGTTCAGATAAAGAGAGGTGAGCAAGGCAAAAACATAGGCCTGGATGCCCGCGATGAGCAATTCCATTGCACTAAACCCAATCATCATCGCCATGCTGGTTAACCCGATCGGCACGCCAAGCAGCGGCCCTGCGCCAGCGCTTTGTATGATGAACGACGAGAAAACCTCCATCAACACATGCCCCGCGGTCATCGCCACGAACAGTCGAAGCCCCAGGCTGAACGGGCGCACCATGAACGAAATCAATTCGATCAACGGGATAAGCCATAGCAACCACCAGGGGGTGCCATGCGGAACGAACAGCGAAAAAAAGTGCAGGCCATGCCGCCAAAATCCAACGATCAGGACAATGGTAAATGACATGACGGCCAAAATGCCGGTGATCGCGAAATGGCTGGTCACCGTAAACGGATGCACGCCGACAAGGCCAAGCGGCAACAGGCCCAAAATATTGGCAAACAGGATGAACATGAACAGGCTGAACACATAAGGCGTATATTTACGCCCTTCCTGCCCGATATTCTGGGTCATCATGCTGGAAATGAAGCCAGTAAAGCCTTCAACCGCCACCTGCCACCGGCCAGGCACCAGCTCGCGCCGCATGCCGCCAAGCATGAACAGCCAGATGCAAAAAGCCGCGGCCAACATCCACACCGCACTATTCGTCAGCATGACGGGGTGACCGCCAACGTCAAATAGATGCGCAATCGGCTGCACCTCAAATTGGTGCATCGGATCGATTTTACCCGCTTCTGCCACCTGCAACCCCATAAACCCTAGAATTAACGGCCCGGACCATTGGCGATCCGGATGATATTTCTGAACGCAACTACAATCCCCAATGACAGGAAGATCAAGAAGCCCCATGGCGAACTGTTCAACAGACGATCCGCCAGCCAGCCCAGAAGCGCGCCGCCAGCGATTCCGCCAATCAGATCCGCCAACACCCTGCTGCCCATCCGCATATTGGGATCGGCAGCCTGCCTGTCCCTTCCGGTGCGCGTCGCTTCGCTGGCTTCGAGCCTGTCCAGCCGCTTATCGAGGCTGTCAAGGCGCCGATCATGATCGACTGACCCATTGTTTTGCCTATCGCCCATGCGCATTCCCATTCACAACGCTCAAGTATAAACGCAAAACAGCGCACAACGCTATTTTGAGCAAATATCAGGTGCGGGCAGGATGCCCAAGCCGATTTAGCGCGGCCCCTTTAGGAACGCCCCATGCTCAAGTCAACCATTGCAGTGCAGCATTTGCGCAAGTCAGCAGAGTGAGGCCGCCTCGGCAGCCCTACAGACAGCGGGGATCGCGAAGCGGCGCGGCCGCTGTGCGGGTCAGCCATCGGCCGTCTGGGCTCATATATTTCTCGCCCGCGACGGTTTGTGAAATTAAATTACAGCCGGCGGTGAAGGCCATTTGCTCGACTGTCGAGTCCGTAGTGCGAGCGCGTTCGGAATATACCGCGCGACGACGCAGGTTGAGATCCTCTACCATCGTGCGCAAACTCTCCGATGGCGTTGCCACAAATCCCAAATACCCGTCCGGCTTCTCGCCCACCTGGCCAGATTGTCGCGCGGCCTGATAAGCGGGGTCACGCTGTGCCATCGCGGGCGCAGACAGGGTGGCCATAGCCAGTGTGGCGGCTATCAACGGGCGAAACACCATGGTCATATCAAAAAATCTCCACATTTTGCTCGATCAACTCTTTGGCTGTCGAATCGAGCCGATACACCACTTCTTGCCGGATATTGATGTTGAGCGTGATTTCAATCGGGTGGTCGGGCGCGTTCACCTGAACACATCCGGCGACAAGGCTGCCAGACACGCACAGCGTGGCAACAGCCGTTAACCGACCCCATCGTCCTCGCATAGTCATGCTATGCAGCTCATTCACTCCATGCGGCACTTTCATGGCATCTCCTCCCCTATTGACGATCTTCTCTTACAGCAGGCTGAACGGGCTGAACAGGTTGCGCGGGCCCGGCTGGCCTAGCGGGCTGAACAGGGTGCGCGGGCCCAGCTGGCCTAGCGGGTTGCGCGGGCCCAGCGGGTTGCGCGGCATTGGCGCGTGCATCGCGCTCCGCACGCACCAGCGCTTCGATATTCTCACCCACTAGCGATGCGGGGTCATAAAAACCGCGCGCGGAGTGCAGCATCTCTCGGAACGGCGCGTTGATATTGATGTTGAAAATGAAGGGCAGGCGGCGAATGGCGCGGGTAATGAAATTATTTTGCACATTATCGCCTTGCGACAACCCTGAAAAGCCGATTTCGGTCACCATTTCGCCGTCAATATTGCCGTTCATGCGGATGGTCATGTTATCATAGCGCAAGGATTTGAGCGCACCGAACGCCAAATTACCATAGATGCCGAGGTCATGCTGCGACAATTCACCGACGACCTCCAAATGGCCGCCGCCGCGCGATTGCAACAATCCACCCTCGACCCGGCCACCTTCGGCGGTGAATTTGGTCGGCAAAACGCCGTCGAAAATGCCGGTGGCGTTGATATTGTGGAAATCATACAGCAATAAAAATCGACCTGCATCAACACCTTGAACGTCAAAGGTGAGAAAGCGTGGCACATTAGCGTCGAAATCCAATATCGTTGGGCGCAGCAGCAACTGCCCGCCGGCAAATGGCCATCGCCCTTCTTCAATCTGGATGCGCTGATCGGGCAAAAGCTGATAAAGCAGCGTCCCGTCGAGCACTTCAACGCCAGGGTAAATCGAGCCCAGCCGCAATTGCTGCCCCGGCGGTGTGGCGAGGGCGATCAGATCGTTGAAATGAATGGCGCCCGACATGCGTTCAACCGGGCCAAATGCGGCGCTCAAATCCATCGATTCGGTGGAAAAATCGCCGACACTGCTGGTCACCCCTGCGCCTGACCAATCGACACGGCCGCCGCCCGAAACGGTGCCCACCACATCTGCGGCCACACCCTGCGTGAGAGGGGTCAGCATGACGGGTTGCAGGCCGTCGCGCGCAAAGTTCAGCCCCGCCACGGTGAATCGCGCGTTCCCGCTCGCATCGGAAAAATCGTGGACGATGGACAGGTCAGCCACGCGATTCTGGTGCGTTGGCTCCATCAGGCTGCCGGTGACGCTGACAACCGACGCGCGATAAGTTATCCGCGTATCGGCGCTGCGAAGCGGCGCAAAGCGGTCATCCTCGGCGGCATCAAACAGTTGCAATGCTGCGTTGAGCGCTAACGCACCATTGTCCCACCGCCAATCGCCATTGCCCTGCTCGAACAAAAATGGCACCTGGCCAATATTGCCAGTAACGCCGCCTAGCGAGCCCGCAAAGCCAGCGCCATCGCGAGCACCATTGATGTGGGCCGCAGCCAATCGGGTTGCGCCGTCACCATCGCCGATGCGCAATGTTGGCGCATTCAGGACAAAACGCATCGTCGCCAGGTCAAGCCGCGCCTGATCGGCCTGAAATGCCATAGGCGAGCCGCTGATCGTAGCTGATAAATTCAGAGAGTTAGTGTTAAAATTACCGGATAAACCATTTGTATTAAATGATAATAATGATTTTCCAGCATCGCTGCAAAGCGGTGCCGCACCGCGCCCCAGCACCAGCGCGCCAAGCGCAATCCGTTGCCAGCTCACGGTTCGGCACCCACGATCGATTTGGACCCCGCCATCCGCTGCTACGCGCCCGTTGATCGCCATGGTCAGGCCGTCAACACGACCATTGGTCATCGGCCCGCTCATCGCAACGGCGCTGTCAAACCGCGTTCCGCTGCCGTCGCTGCTGAACCGCACTGGCTCTATCGCAAGGCTTGCATCGCCATAGGCCATCGGAGCAATGCGAAACTCACCCGAAAGCGCGGTGAGCGAGCGCCCCCGCGAAGCAATGTCGAAGCTTCCCCGTGGCAGCCCGCCGCCGCCGAAACGCCCAGCCAGGCCGAGCCGCACACCGCGCCCTTGGCTCCATTGCACCGCATCAGGGCGCACTATCTGAAAAAAGGCCCCGCTTCCTGCGTCGAGTGTAATATTGCCAATTGCCAGCCGCGATGGCCTTTCGGCTGCGCTGGCAAAATGGTAGCGGCTCGTCAGGCTGGCACCGCGACCTATGGCACCGATGGCGTTGGTCAATTGCGTAACAATTGGGCCGATTGGCGTTCGATCTGTTGCGTCGCGCGCGCGGGTCAATTGGCTGAGAATATCGCTGCTACTGCGCAGGCCGGTAAGATTCAGTGTGCCCTGCCCCTGTATCGCGCCGTTAGCGTCGCGGCTTCCCTCGCCGGTAATTTCCATGCCACTGGCGCTGGCCATTGCGTGCGAAGGGCGGGTGCCGTTTATCGACCATCTGGCGTCCATAGCGCCGTGCTCACGCGCAGAAACGGTCATCTCGCCATTTACCGATGCCAGTTGCGCTTGATTGAGCCTCGCCGCCCCGGCCTGAACACGCACAGACGCGCGAGCGCCCTCAATATTGAGCGGAATAGCGGTGTCGAGGCCCATGCGCACATCGTTGATAATGCTATGGCTATTGGCGCAGTCGATTTTACCTATGCCGAGCGGGCCAACGAGATTGGGGACCTGATTGTCAATTTTAATCCGGAGCGCGGCCTCACTCTGATCGATCGAGCACCCCGACAGGGCGAGTTTAGGCGCATTGATGGCCAGACGCCCGGAAAAACCATGGCGCAGTGGCCCCTGCCCCGTCGCCCCCAACCCGATTTTGCCCCATTCAGTGTCTATCACCGCGCTGGCACGCGAAAGGGTCAGCGCGATGTCAGGGAGGGTTAAAGGGCTGCCATCATCAGGCGGGATCAATCGATCCACGGCACCAAAGCTCAACCTTTCGCCGGTCCAGCGTCCCCGCAATCGGACGCCATCGACACGAATAGCGGCAATAGTTGGTCCGCTGAGGCCCATCGCCATCTCCACCTCAATCACCCGCGCGGTCATGTCTGGGTTGCCAGGCTCGCCAATCACAACATTGGTCAGCCTTTGGGTGCCAAAACCTAGTTGGTCTATCTGATAATTTGCACGAATATCGCGATCTTCCAATGCTTTGTCGATGAAACCTGTGACAATCTCTGAGCGGTTTAGCCAGACGACAAGCGCCGCGCCCGCAATCGTGCTGGTCAATGCAATCGCGATAATGCTGCGTTTACGCATCATGTCGGCCAATATCGGGGCGCTGTGCTGTCATATTCACCATGCATCACCCCTTTATTGGCATAATGCCAAATACGGTGGCTTGTGTCGAGTGACATGCTACACAGGCGTTTCATGACAGACGCGCCAGAGCCCAAACCCGTTGCTGTTGAGACGCTTGATGCAAGCGGCCACCGTGCTCGGCTGCGCGACCGCCTGCTGCATGCCGGGCCAGACGCCCTCGCCGATCATGAATTGATCGAATATTTGCTGATGCTGGCGATTCCCAGACGCGACACCAAACCGATAGCCAAGGCATTGTTGCGCGAATTTGGCGGCATTGGCCCGCTTGTAAGCGCCGATTCAGAATCGCTCTGCCGTGTCCCGATGATGGGGGAAACATCGGCTGCGGCGATCAAGATTGTTCAGGCCTGTGTTTTGCGGATATTACAGGGTGAGGTGCAGGATCGGCCTATTTTGGGCAATTGGCAGGGCCTGCTCGATTATTTGCGCGCCGATATGGCGTTTCGCATCAACGAGCGGGTCCGCGTTTTACACCTCGATAGCCGTAATCACCTGATCCGCGACGAGGTGATGAGCGACGGATCGATCGACCAATCGGCGATTTATGTGCGCGAAGTCATTCGGCGTGCGCTCGATTTTGGCTCTGCGGCGATCATTTTGGTCCACAACCACCCAAGCGGCGACGCTGCCCCCAGCAAACAGGATATTGCCGTCACCCGCGATATTGCCGACGCCTGCAAGCGGCTGGGCATTGCGCTGCACGATCATGTGATTATAGGGCGGAACGCCCATTTCAGCATGCGCACACAGGGTTTGATTTAGGAAGAGCATCGGGCGACTCGCCTCATGGGCAAGAGCCTGTTAGAGGCGCGCGGACATCGCAACTCAGCCCTACCCTCTTGGAGCACATCATGGTCCCCCGCTACGCTCGTCCCGAAATGACCGCCATCTGGGAGGCGGAAGCGCGGCTGCGCATCTGGTTTGAGATTGAGGCACACGCGACCCAGGCATTGGGTGAAATTGGCGCCGTGCCGCCCGCCGCCGCACAAGCGCTGTGGGCCTGGTGGGCTACCAATCCCAAAATCGACGTGGCGGCCATCGACGCCATCGAGGCCGTCACCAAGCACGATGTCATTGCTTTTTTGACGTGGGTGTCTGGCCAGGTAGCGGCGCACAGCGGCGAAGACTGGGCGCGTTTCATGCACCAGGGCATGACCTCATCCGATGTACTTGATACTTGCCTGTCGGTTCAGCTCGCCCGGGCCAGCGACATATTGCTGGCCGAGCTTGATGCCTTGCTCAGTGTGTTGAAACGCCGCGCCTTTGAGCATAAGCTGACCCCATGCATCGGTCGCAGCCACGGCATTCATGCCGAGCCAGTCACTTTTGGCCTCAAAATGGCGGGCGCTTACGCTGAATTTTCCCGGGGGCGCGAGCGACTTGCCGCGGCTAGGGCCGACATAGCGACTTGCGCTATTTCGGGTGCGGTCGGCACATTCGCCAATATTGATCCCCGTGTCGAAGCCTATGTCGCGGGTCAGTTGGGCTTGGCGATTGAACCCGTTTCGACCCAGGTTATCCCGCGCGATCGGCACGCCATGTTTTTTGCGACGCTCGGCGTTATCGCTTCGTCGATCGAGCGGCTCGCCACAGAGATCCGCCATTTACAGCGCACAGAGGTGCTCGAGGCCGAGGAATATTTTGCGCCGGGGCAAAAGGGTTCATCGGCAATGCCGCACAAACGCAACCCTGTGCTGACCGAAAACCTCACCGGCCTGGCGCGGATGGTGCGCAGCGCCGTCACCCCGGCGATGGAGAATGTCGCGCTGTGGCATGAGCGCGATATCAGCCATTCCTCGGTCGAACGCTACATCGGCCCTGACGCGACCATAACGCTCGATTTCGCGCTGGCGCGGTTGACGGGCGTGATCGACAAATTGCTCGTTTACCCAGAGAGGATGCAGAAAAACCTCGATAAAATGGGCGGGCTTGTCCATTCGCAGCGCGTGCTGCTGGCGCTCACCCAGGCCGGGGTCAGCCGCGAAGACGCCTATACACTGGTGCAACGCAACGCGATGAAAGTGTGGCAATCGGATGGGCAATTGTCGCTGCTGGAGCTGTTGAAAGGCGATGCGGACGTTACCGCCGCGCTCACAACCGCCGAAATTGAGGACAAGTTTGACCTTGGCTATCACCTCGCCCGTGTTGACAATATTTTCGCGCGGGTATTTGGGAAAAACGACTAGAGAGATTCGCACGCTTCTATCCTGCAACGCTTTCGGCTAGGCTGCCAACAGGCGCAATAGAAGGAGAATGGCCATGCAGGCATTCCGCACCATCATCTGGATCATCATCGCGGTATTGTTGACCATATTTGCTGTGGCTAATGCCCAGCCTGTAGCGGTTTCCATTTGGCCGGGATATGTCGCCGAATTGCCGCTCTCCATCCTCATCATCCTTGTATTCCTGGTCGGTTTTTTGCCGCCATTCCTGTTCAATATGGGCAACCGCTGGCGGCTGGGGCGTAAAATCCAGGTGCAGGAGCAGGTGATCGCGCAACTCAAAACCCCCGCACCCGCGCCCACATCAGCGACTGCACCCCTTCCCTCGCCTGAATTCGCGGTCACGCCCGCATTGAATGGGCAGCCATTATCATGAGTTCGCGCATCTATCTGGCGATCGACAGCACCGATCTTGACGCCGCAAAGGCGCTGGCGACGAAAGTGAAGACCCACATCGGCGGGCTCAAGCTGGGGCTGGAGTTTTTTTGCGCGCACGGCCACCACGGGGTGCACGAAATGGCTAAGCTAGGCCTGCCGCTGTTCCTCGATCTCAAGCTGCATGACATCCCCAACACCGTGGCCAAGGCGGTGCAGGCGCTGCGCCCGCTTGAACCTGCGGTGCTGACCATCCATGCCGCCGGGGGGCGCGCGATGCTAGAGGACGCCAAAGCATCGGCCGGCACGCACACCAAGGTGGTCGGTGTCACCGTGCTGACCAGCCTCGACGATGACGATTTGAGCGCAATAGGCATGGCCCACGACCCCGCAGCGCAGGTGGCGCGGTTATCCGCGCTGTCGCGTGATGCGGGCCTCGATGGCATCGTTTGTTCGGGGCACGAAGTGCGCAGCGCGAAAAAATCATGGCCCGGCGGCTTTTTTGTTGTGCCTGGTGTGCGGCCTAGCAACGGCGTCATGGCCGATCAAAAACGCACAGTCACCCCGGCGGAAGCGATGGCAGCGGGCGCGTCGATCCTGGTTATCGGCCGCCCGATAGCCAAGGCGGATGACCCGGTGGCCGCCGTGCGGGCGATTGAAGCAACGCTGTAGACTTCCCCTATTTGTGCCACCCCCGACTTGCTCGGGGGTCCATCGTTTGAATGTTCAGTTGAAATTCCCGGTTCAGGCCTTGGATTCCCGCTTTCGCGGCAATGACAATTGTGGTTTGGAGACAAGATGCCCACCCAAATCAAAATCTGCGGCCTTTCGACCGAGGCGACCATTGACGCGGCCATAGCGGCGGGGGCATCGCACATCGGCCTTGTCCATTATCCGCCCAGCCCGCGTCATGTTGATCTCCTGCGCGCCGCCGCACTGCGCGCTTATGCAGGCGGGCGGGTGCGTGTCGCGCTGCTGCTGGTCAATGCCGCGCCAGAGCTGACCGCGCATGCTCTCCAAACCGTCCGCCCCGATGTCGTCCAGTTTCACGGGATGGAAACGCCCGAATGGCTGCGGCTGGTCAAACAGCATGGTGGGGTCGAAATATGGAAAGCGATGGGGGTGCAGAGCGCCCAAACGCTGTGCGATGCGGCGGCCTATGCCGGAGCGGCGGACCGGATTTTATACGACACCCCGGCGCAAGCACTGCCAGGCGGAACCGGCATCAGTTTCGACTGGTCGATCATCGCTACGCACCACCACATGCTGCCGTGGGGGCTGGCTGGCGGCCTCTCTCCGGCCAATGTCGCCGAGGCGATCCGCGCGACCGGTGCACCCTTGGTTGATGTCTCATCGGGGGTTGAAAGCGCGCCCGGCGTCAAGGACGTGGACAAGATCGCTGCCTTCTGCCAACGGGTAAATGGACAAACCTCAACTAGCCGTTCGCCCGAGTAGCCGTTGAGCCTGTCGAAATGGCGTATCGAAGGGCCCTTCGATACGGGCCTTCACCAAGGTTCAGTCCCACTCAGGACGAACGGATGTAGTTTTTATGCAATCCTCTCCCAACTCCTTTCGTAATCAGCCCGACCCGCAGGCGAATAGTCTGCGTCAACAACCAGACGCGCAAGGCCATTTTGGCGATTTTGGCGGGCGTTATGTCGCCGAAACGCTGATGCCGTTGATCTTGGAATTGGAACAAGCCTATCGCGCGGCACAGGCGGACCCGGCGTTCGCGGAGCAATTTGACGATCTGCTCACCCATTATGTCGGTCGCCCCAGCCCGCTCTATTTTGCGCCGCGCCTGACCGAGGAATTGGGCGGCGCACAAATCTGGTTCAAGCGCGACGAGCTCAACCACACCGGCGCGCACAAGATCAACAATTGCATCGGCCAGATATTGCTGGCGATGCGGATGGGCAAGACGCGGATTATCGCAGAAACCGGCGCGGGCCAGCACGGCGTCGCCACCGCGACCGTGTGCGCTCGGTTCGGTCTGCCGTGCACCATTTTCATGGGCGCGACCGATGTTGCGCGCCAAGCCCCAAATGTGTTCCGGATGAAGCTGCTCGGTGCCGAAGTGGTGCCGGTCACCGCGGGTGCGGCGACGCTCAAAGATGCGATGAACGAGGCGCTGCGCCACTGGGTCGCCAATGTTCACGACACATTCTACATCATCGGCACCGCTGCTGGCCCGCACCCCTACCCCGAAATGGTCCGCGATTTTCAAAGCGTGATCGGCCGCGAGGCGCGCGCGCAGATGCTGGAGCGCACCGGGCGCCTGCCCGATCTGCTGGTCGCGGCCATCGGCGGCGGGTCGAACGCGATTGGGCTGTTTCACCCGTTTCTTGATGATGCTGAGGTCAAGATGCTGGGCGTCGAGGCGGCGGGACATGGGCTGGACAAACAACATGCCGCCAGCCTTGCGGGCGGTGCACCGGGCATCCTCCACGGCAATAAAACCTATTTGCTCCAGGATGCGGACGGCCAGATTACCGAAGCGCATTCAATTTCAGCCGGGCTCGATTACCCCGGTATCGGGCCGGAACATGCGTGGCTGCGCGATGTGGGCCGGGTCGACTATACTAGCGCCACCGACGATGAGGCGCTGGCCGCGTTTCAGTTGCTCTGCCGCACCGAGGGGATCATCCCCGCGCTCGAACCCGCCCACGCCATCGCCGCCGTCGCCAAAATCGCGCCGACCATGGGCAAGGACGCGATCATCCTCGCCAATCTATGCGGTCGCGGCGACAAGGATATTTTTACTGTCGCCGAGCATTTGGGGGTGGGGCTGTGAAGAGTTACGCCCTTGATTTCATCGTGATCGTGACAATCTGGATAGTCGCGAAGGCTTGTTTGAATTACTATCGAGACGACGTTCCACTCGTGGATGGTTCAGATATAATAGCGGCATTAGCTATGGCGACAGCATTGTTGTGGTCACGTTGGTTTTGGGGGTTGAAGAGTAAATGACCCGCCTCGCCGCCGCCTTCGCCAAGCCGCACCCCGCACTCGTCACCTTCATCACCGCAGGTGATGGTGACACCGCCGCCAATCTCGACGCGCTGGTGGCGGGCGGTGCGGATGTGATCGAACTCGGCATGCCCTTCACCGACCCGATGGCCGATGGCCCGGCGATCCAGGCCGCGAACCTGCGCAGCCTGGCCAAGGGGACAACCACGGCGGGCATCTTTGCCATCGCCGCCGCTTTTCGCGCGCGCCACCCCGACACGCCATTGGTGTTGATGGGCTATGCCAACCCGATGACGGTGCGCGGCCCGGCCTGGTTCGCCGCCGAATGCGCGAAGGCGGGCGTTGACGGGGTGATCTGCGTCGATATACCGCCAGAGGAGGACGCAGCGCTCGGCCCGGCATTGCGTAGCGCAGGTGTTGCGCTCATCCGCCTCGCCACCCCGACCAGCGACGCCGCGCGCCTGCCGACCATCCTCGATGGCGCTGGCGGGTTTCTCTATTATGTCAGCGTCGCGGGGATTACCGGTCTGCAACAAGCGAGCGAGGCAAGCATAGCCGATGCTGTCTCCTTGTTAAAATCGCACACCAGCCTGCCTGTCGCGGTCGGCTTTGGGGTTCGCACTCCCGCACAAGCCGCACAGATCGCCCGCACCGCAGATGGCGTTGTCGTCGGTTCGGCGATTGTCGAATTGATAGCAGAGCATGGCGCAAATGCTCCCGATGCTGTATGCGCCTATGTCGCAACGCTGAGCGCCGCGATTGCCACGGCTAGAGAGGAGATGTCCGCATGAGCTGGCTCAACAGGGTGCGCAACTCCATTCCCTATATCGCCAAGCGCGAGAGCGAGGATAATCTGTGGCACAAATGTAAAAAGTGCCAGAACCTCGTCTTCCTGAAGGAGTGGGAGGATGGTCTCAACGTCTGCCCGCGCTGTGACCATCATGATCGCATTGGTGCGAAAGCCCGTTTTGCGCAAATATTTGACGAGGGCAGCACCATTGCCTTGCCCATGCCACGCGTGCCCGAAGATCCGCTCAAATTCAGAGACTCCAAAAAATATTCCGAACGATTGAAAACAGCGCGGGCGACAACGGGTGATGCCGATGCGCTCCAAGCCGCTTTTGGGCTTGTCGATGGCCATCCAGCTGTCGTCGCGGTTCAGGATTTCGCCTTCATGGGCGGGTCGATGGGCCTTGCGGTGGGCGAGGCCTTTGTTGCTGCGGCCCAAAATGCATTGAAGCGCAAATGCGCGTTCATCGCCTTTACGGCGGCGGGCGGCGCGCGGATGCAGGAGGGGATTTTGTCGCTGATGCAAATGCCGCGCAGCACTGTGGTCATCCAGCGGCTGCGGCGCGCCGGGCTGCCCTATATCGTCGTGTTGACCGATCCGACAACCGGCGGTGTCACCGCCAGTTATGCGATGCTGGGCGATGTTCATATTGCCGAGCCTGGCGCGTTGATTGGCTTTGCGGGACAGCGGGTGATCGAACAGACGATCCGCGAAACATTGCCAGAAGGGTTTCAGCGCGCCGAATATCTGCTCGACCACGGCATGGTTGATATGGTGGTCGAGCGAAAGGATCTGCGCGCAACGCTGGCGCGGCTGCTCGACTATCTGGCACCCGCCAAGGCGGCATAAAACGCACGGAGGCAAGCGACCATGGCCGACCATGCAAAATCCGATTCCCCCGCGGTCCAGGCGCAACTGGACCGGCTGAGCCAGCTGTCCTCGGGGCGCGATATATTGGGGCTGGAGCGGATTACCGCGCTGCTGGACGCGCTGGGCAATCCCGAACGCCGCCTGCCGCCCGTGTTCCACGTCGCTGGAACCAATGGTAAAGGGTCGACATGCGCCTTTCTGCGAGCCGCTTTGGAAGCGGATAATAAGCTTGTCCATTGCTATACCAGCCCCCATCTGGTGCGGTTTAACGAACGTATCCGCATCCACGGTAAATTGATTGGTGATGATATGCTGGCGGATTATTTGCGCCGCGTGCTCGACATTGCTGAACCGATCGCCCCCAGTTTTTTCGAGGCCACAACGGCTGCGGCCTTTCTCGCCTTTGCCGAGCACCCTGCCGACGCAGCCGTTATCGAAGTGGGCTTAGGCGGGCGACTTGATGCTACCAACGTCATCCCCACCCCGGTTTGTTGCGGAATAGCGCAGCTTGGCCTGGATCATGAGGCGTTTTTGAGCGATGATGCCGTGCAAATTGCGCGCGAAAAGGCCGGTATCGCCAAGCCTGGCCGCCCATTGGTGACGATGGCCTATCCGCTTGCCTTGCGCGAGGCTGTGGCGGAAACAGCCGAGGCCGCCGATGCGACGGTGCGGCGCGAGGGCTATGACTGGCACTATACGCGGATGGAAAATAGCATCCGCATCGTGTTTGAGGACAAGTTGATCGACGCGCAGCTGCCCGCGCTTAGCGGCGCCCATCAATTCGCCAATGCCGCGCTCGCCATCGCTATGCTGCTGGCCCAGCAAACGGTCAGTATTCGGCCAGAATCGCTGGAGGCTGCGCCTGCGCGCGCCATCTGGCCCGCTCGGTTGCAGAGGCTGGTGCCTGGGCCGCTGACGGCGGATCTGGGCGCACGCATCATGTTGCTCGATGGCGGGCATAATGTCGCGGCAGCAAAGGCGCTGGCGAACCATTTGTCGGGGCAATCGCGCCATTTGCTGATCCTTGGGATGATGGCCAACAAAGACGCAGGTGGCTGGCTCGACGTTATGGCACCGCATATTGCGGGGATGATCGCGGTGCCGATAGCGGACCATGCGCATCACGCGCCGCAAGCTTTGGTTGCACTGGCCGAGGCGCGGGGGATACCCGCCGCCACTGCGCCCGACATAAGCAGCGCCGTCGCGCTCGCCGCGCAAATGCCCGACGATCTGGGCGCTGTGCCCGTGCTGATCGCTGGCTCGCTCTACCTCGCGGGCGAGGTGCTGCGGCTCAATGGGCAGGCGCCGGATTAAGCCGCCTTTGTCTGCTTGCCACCAATCCACGCAATCAGGCCGCCGGCTATAAACACAGCGGCACAGGCCGCGGTGACATGGTTGGCCAGTTCCAGTGGTTGCGACAGTAATAGCCCAACCAGGCCAGCCACCGCAATGACCATACCGATAATCCGCAGCGCGCCGACCGGCTCCTTCATCACCGCCTCCTCGCCTGTTCCCGTCTGGCGGATGCCCTCGACGACATAGCCCTTGCTCCACAATAGCCACAGCAGCAGCATCCCCGGCACGGCCGCAACCACGGTAAAACCCCAAAAGGCGACCCAGCCGACCTTGGCGGCGATCAACCCCGCCGGCCCGCCCATGAAGGTGCGGCCAACCCCGGCGAACGAGGACAGCAGCGCAAATTGCGTCGCGGTATAGGCGATGCTCGACAGACCCGACAGGTAAGTGGCGAACACCGTCAGCCCGATGCCGCTGGTGATATTTTCGGTGCAAATCGCGGCGACCATCATCCAGTAATTATTGCCGGTGGCGGCGAGAATCATGAACATGACGTTCGACAGCATCATTGCCAGCCCAGAGACGAGCAACGCGCGGCCCATGCCCAGCCACAGCAAGAACGGCGCGCCTATCGCCGAGCCGATAATCAGCGCGGCATAGCCCCATAGCTTATTTGCCGAGATATAATCGAGATCGGCAAAGCCCAGGTCAACGATCATCGGCGCCAACATCACCTGCCCCATCGCGTCGCCGACCTTGTAGAGCAGGACAAAGCCAAGGATCAGAAAGGCGCCGTGGCGCGAGAGGAACTCGCGAAACGGATTGACCACGGTTTCGCGCAGCCACTGGCGCGCACTCATCCCCTGCGCATCGGCATAGCGATCAACGAAGGTGCCCGGCCCGATGATGAACGCGCCGATGATCGCCGGGATGACGCACAGCGCGGTGAGGCCATAAGCCATGGCCCAGCCCAGGCCCAGCCCCTCCTGAGACGCGAGGTAGATTGTGCCCGCACCCGCGATCAAATTTCCGGTGCGATAGCCAAATTGGTTGCTCGCGGTACCATGGGCAAACTCTTCATCCTTCAGTATCTCGATACGATAGGCGTCGATGACGATGTCCTGTGACGCCGAAAGGAAGGCAGTGATCAGTGCCCAGACAAAGAATGGGCCCAGGTTGCCTGGCTGCGGGTTGCTGGCCCCCAATTGCCAGATGGCGACGACCATCAACGCCTGGATGAGGAACAACCAGCCGCGCCGCTGCCCAAACCGCGCGGTCAGGAACGGCAGTGGCAGTTTATCGAGCAACGGCGCCCACAGAAACTTGATCGT
The DNA here is from genome assembly GCA_040079655.1 of Sphingopyxis sp. GTDB lineage: Bacteria > Pseudomonadota > Alphaproteobacteria > Sphingomonadales > Sphingomonadaceae > Sphingopyxis. The sequence goes on from JBEBJX010000014.1 coordinate 26,503, forward strand.
ATAGGGAATGCCGACCATCACCGCGAGGCCGATGGTCGCGGTGTCGATCTCTACCTTCGCCAGCCAGAAGGTCATCGTCGCGACCAATAACGTCAGCGGAAATCCGCTCGACACGCCGAGCAGGAACGCCACCAGAGGCGCTTTCTTTATATAGGGGCGGAACGGTTTGAACGTCAGCGCAGCAAACACCAGCGCGCCCAGCACTGCTGCGAAAATGATAAACCTGATCAGATCGACCGACATGCAAACCCCTCCCACTCTTTTGCCGATTGGTAACGGATTTGTCACGAAAGGCTAGCCCTTTGGGCCCATTCCTATGAGATAGGCAACCAGCGCGCCGCCAACACCGCCCCGCCACTGCGGTTTTGCAGCACGGCGGCAAAGCGATCTGCACCCGAGATTGACCGCAATTCTGCTGGCATCGCCGCGCCGCATAAACCCGTTGCCGGACACGCCATGCTGCGCTCGGCTAGCACGACATTGTGGTAGGCGATGCGTCGCCCGCCATTCTCGCCCGCGATGATGCGAACATCACGGCGGCTGGCAATGGCGATGAAGCGCAGCTCCGCACGCGGGGTAGCCGTCGAAGCTGAGACACGGCCCCCAGCCACGCTTAGCACGGTCGGGTTGGCGAGCCCCGCCGCGACAATCGCCTCACTCAGCGCCGCTGCATGTGAGCCGACAAGGCCTATCCGTCCATTGACCACGGCTTGCGGGGTATAGACTTCACCGCCAGCCACCCCGCGCGCAGCATAGGCCCGCTGCAACGCGCTGTTTGTCTCATTGCCCAAAGTGTCGCGCCAGCCAAGTCGGTCCCAATAGGTGACGTGGCGGCTGATCGCGACGACATCTGGCCGCGCCGTCACCCCAGCCAGCACCGCATCGGCTGGCGGGCAAGAGGAGCAGCCCTGTGACGTAAATAATTCAACGAGAACCGGCGCTTCGGCGCGAGCCGCCAGCCGAGGTTGCGGCGGCCTGCTTTGCCCGTTGCTTTGCCCGCTCGTGAAAGTAAACACGGCCAAAGCTGTTAATAGGGTGCCAAGGCCGATCAGCAAAAACTTTGGTAGGGCATGCGATTGCATCATGACATCATATTCGCCTGATCAAGATGATTGGTTACACCCTACCATGTTCGCGTTGATTAGGGCATAGGCTGCACAAACAGAATTGATAGGATAATCCGATTGACACAGCGCCGCCCGACAACGGGGCCAAAGGGCCCGCCAAGTGGCAAAAACCGAGCGGAAAGACGTGCCGGACTGGCGCGGTCGACCCCTCGGCATGAAGGGGGAGCGCCTGTAAAAGCCGCACAACCAGCCGCAAAAACCCCTGCAAAGGCAAAGGCGCATCACCCATCCGCTAACGCTCAGAGCAATGCCGCACAACCAGCGGCTAACGGCTCCCCAAAGGCGCAGCGCCCCGCCGTGAAAACACCGCGCACACCACGCAATGAACCGCCAAAGCCGCACATCACAAAGCCAAGCGCCCGCGAAGACGGCCTGCACCGCATCGCCAAGCTGCTGGCTCGTGCCGGGGTTGCCTCGCGGCGCGAAATTGAGCGGATGATCGATGATCGGCGTATCACATTGAACGGAGAGGTCATCACCACCCCCGCAACGCTGCTTGGCAATTTGGAGGGCGTGACCGTTGATGGCAAAGCCGTTGCCGAGACGGATGCGCCGCGGATTTTCCTGTTTCACAAGCCCACAGGTGTGTTGACCGCAGAGCGTGATTTTAGCGGCCGCAAAACGATTTACGACGTGCTCCCCGCCGGCCTGCCGCGCCTGATGCCGATCGGGCGGCTCGACCTGAATACCGAGGGGCTGTTGCTGCTGACCAATGACGGCGCATTGAAACGGACGCTGGAATTACCGAGCAACGGGGTTGAGCGCAGCTATCGCGCCCGCACATTTGGCGATATTTCCCAGGCGCAACTGGAGGATTTGATCGAGGGCGTGACGATAGAGGGGGTGCGCTATGGCCGTATCGATGCCAATTTGGAGCGCAGCACCGGGCGCAACCAATGGATAGAGCTAACGCTGACCGAGGGCAAAAACCGCGAAGTGCGCCGCGTGCTCGAACATTTTGGATTGCAGGTTTCGCGGCTCATCCGCACCCGCTACGGCCCCTTTGTGCTGGGCAATGCGCCGCCCTGCGCAGTCGAGGAAGCCCGCCCAGGCGAGATTGAGCAGATGATGCAAAACATCGTCATCAAGGGCTGAGGCACAGCGTTGCGCATCATAGCTGGCATATGGCGCGGGAGGCGCATTGCCGCGCCAACGGGGCAACAAACCCGCCCCACTGCTGATCGTGCGCGCGAAACGCTGTTCTCGATGCTCGTGAGCCGCTTGGGTGGATTTACGGACTTGGCGGTCGCAGACCTGTTTGCGGGCAGCGGCGCGCTGGGGCTGGAGGCCATGTCACGCGGTGCCGCCACCTGCCTGTTTATCGAGCGCGATGCACAAACACTCGCCGCCATCCGTGCCAATATCACCGCACTGGGGGCAGCGGGGGCCACATTGCGCGCGGGCGATGCCGAAAACCCCGGCCCCGCACCAGCGCCCTTCAACCTTATTTTCCTCGATCCGCCCTATGGCAGCGTCGATTGCGGTGCGCTAATCGATCGTTTGATCACAGCGGGCTGGACGAAGGTGGGCACGGTTTTCAGCGTCGAGACGGGCCACGACGAGGCTCCGCAGCCCCGCTCTGCGTGCCTCCTTACCAGCCGCAAAGTCGGCAAGGCGATGCTGCATTTATTTGAGTCTCGCGTGACCCTAGCTCCGCATAATAGCATTTAATTGTTCTTGCTATGTTCTATTTCGGGCGTTAGCAAGGGTGGATGGACGGCGCGCCCCCTTCCCTCCACAATAGCCCGGTTTCGACCCCGGGCCGTGGCGCGCCGTCCAACCATACGCCGCTACGGTTTAATCTTGCCGCGCGGATAGACGACCCAGATTGGCTCGATGAGCGCGGGGCAATTGACGGCGAGCCACGCAAAGCGCGCACTACCGTCACCGTCGATCATGCACGGACCATCATCAACCGCATCACATCGCCCGATCTTCCGCTTGAACAGTCGATCAACGTTTATCGCGGCTGTGAACATGGCTGCATCTATTGCTACGCACGGCCCAGCCACGCGCGATACGACCTCTCACCCGGCCTTGATTTTGAAACGAAACTGTTCGCCAAACCCGATGCGGCGGCGTTGCTGCGCGCCGAGCTGGCGCGGCCAACGTATAAAATGCGGCCCATCGCCATCGGCACCAATACCGACCCTTATCAGCCGATCGAGCGCGACTGGCGGCTGACGCGCGCGATTATCGAGGTGCTAGCCGAATGCGGCCACCCGCTGCTCATCACCACCAAATCCGACCGGATCGTCCGCGACATCGATTTGCTGGCTGATATGGCGCGGCGGCGGCTGGTGCAGGTGACCATCTCGGTGACCAGCCTCGACAATGCCATGGCGCGCACACTCGAACCGCGCGCGCCGCGTCCCGCCAAGCGGCTTGGCGCTATTGCGGCGCTGGCCAGGGCGGGCATACCAACCCAGGTCAATGTCGCGCCGATCATCCCGGCGATTACCGATCACGAAATTGAGCATATCATCGGCGAGGCGGCGCACGCCGGGGCGCAGAGCGCGGGCTATACCATCATCCGCCTGCCGCATGAGGTCGCGCCGCTGTTTCGCGAGTGGCTGGCTGTTCATTTCCCCGACCGCGCGAACAAGGTGATGAACATCATCCGCGACTTGCGCGGCGGGCGCGATTATGACCCGCGCTATTTCAACCGCATGCAGGGACAAGGGATTTGGGGCGAGCTTATCCGCATCCGTTTCCGACGCGCCTGTACCATTTATGGACTTGGGCACCGCGGTTTCGACCTCGACCTGACCGCCTTCATCCCGCCGACGCGAGGCGGCCAGATGCGGCTGATTTAACCGACAGGCTATACCAAAGACACCAGCTTATAATCCTTATATTCGTCACGCAACTGCCGTTTCAGCAACTTTCCGGTCGCGGTATGGGGCAGCGTATCGACAAAAATGATTTCGTCGGGTAGCCACCATTTTGCGACATGATCCCCGAGGTAGGCGGTAATTTCCTCCGCTGAAACAGCGCTGTCCGCTTTGCGGATGACCAGCAATATCGGCCGTTCGTCCCATTTTGGGTGCGGCACACCGACCGCCGCCGCCTCAGCCACGCCAGCACAGCCAAGCGCCGCATTTTCCAGCTCAATCGAGCTGATCCACTCGCCGCCAGACTTGATGACATCCTTGGCACGGTCGGTAATCTGCATGATGCCGTCGCTGTGGAGAATCGCGACATCGCCGGTATCAAACCAGCCATCGGCGTCGCACGCATCATGTTCCGCCTCGAAATAACGCTGAATTATCCACGGCCCACGCACTTGTAATTGCCCGGCCGTCTTGCCATCGCGCGGCAGAATATTGCCATCGTCATCGACACTGCGCAGCTCGACCCCAAAGGGAACCCGCCCTTGTCTGCACACCATATCGACCTGTTCATCAAAGCCCATATCGTCCCAATTATGGGGCCGTGCGCCAATAGTGCCGATCGGCGAGGTTTCAGTCATTCCCCATGCGTGCGCGACATGGATGCCCGCGCGCATCAACCGTTCGATCATCGCGCGCGGCGCGGCTGAGCCACCAATGATGACCAGCTTGAGTTGGCCAAAATCGCCACCATTGGCATCCATATCTGCAAACATATTGAGCCAGACCGTGGGCACACCGGCGCTATGCGACACCTTTTCATTGCGAATTAACCGCCACAATGACACGGCATCATTGGTCGCCGAGAGGACCATTTTTGACCCGGAGGCGGCGCAAGCATAGGGCAGGCCCCACGCATTGGCATGGAACATCGGCACGATCGGCAGCACCACTGCCCGTGTTGATAAATCGAGAATATCGGGCTGCAAAGCGGCATAAGCGTGGAGCACATTGGAGCGATGTTCATACAGCACACCCTTGGGATTGCCGGTGGTGCCACTGGTATAACATAGCCCGCATGCGTCGTTTTCGGATAGAGGAACCCACTCATAGCGCCCATCTTCGGCATCTATCCATGCCCGAAAATCCACATAATCACCCTCACCTTCGCTATCGAACAGGATATAATGCTCAACGCTGGTCAATTGCGGGCGCAGCCGCTCGATAATCGGCAAAAATTGGCGATCGAACAACAGCATGCGGTCCGCCGCATGGTTGATGATATAGACAATCTGCTCATCAAACAGCCGCGGGTTGACGGTGTGGAGAATGCCGCCAATGCCTGCACTGCCATACCAGCTAGCCAGATGGTGGAGGTGATTCATCGCCAATGTCGCGATGCGATCGCCCTTGGCTATACCCAGCCGCCGCAATGCTTGCGCCATTTTACGTGCCATCAGGTGCACTTCGGCCCAATTACTGCGCTGTTCGCGGCCATCGGCCCATAGGGTGACAATTTCGCGTGCGCCATGTTCACGCGCCGCATGATCGATCAGGCCGGTGACGACCAGTGGTTGACTCTGCATTCCTCCATTGAGCATCTTCGCTTCCTCTCCCTCTGCAGGCATATCCTGCTGTCTATCGTGCTGCGCGATTGACCTGTTTTTTCATGGATAGACTGACATGGGTCACGCCCAAAATCCTCTCCAGCTTTTGCACAACTTCCTGATCAAGCCGACTTTGCGAGCATAGGCGAAAATGCGCAATGGGCGGGTCATCCATGTGCGGGGCCAGCGCGAGTATAACTTCGCCCAATCCGCCATGGCCCAATCCGCCCTCAGCCAGCTCACCATGAACGGAGGGCACAAATAGCTGTTTGATTTGCGGTAGTGGCTCGGCCCGATCAATGGTGATCAGCAGTGACAGCGGTTTGGTTGTCAGCAGCAATTCAAGCGGGGTGGCGGATCGAATGGCAACGCGCGGAGTCTCCTCCCCCTCGCGCCAATCAAGCTCGACCTGTAACAAAGCGCAACCCGAGCTGGCGCTTAGCAATTCCAACGCGGCACACGCTGCTTCGTCAAAACAGCTGGCGGGAAATTGACCAGAACGGTCCGACAATGTGGCTTGCATATAGCGATTGCCGCGTTGTGATGTCCGCCATTTGGCGCTTTCAATGAGAGCAGCCATTGTTGCGGGGCGGCGCTCGCCCGGCGGCGCCGGGGTGCTTGCGGCATATTCGCCATAGCTTCGCGCCAGCAGATTTTCGGTCAACGCCGTATAACGAGAAACGGGGTGCGCCGAAAAATAAAAGCCAAATGCGTCCTTCTCGTGCACCATTTGCTCTGCCATGGACCAGCTTTCAGCGCGCGGCAATTGCACCCCTGGCATCGCCAAAGCATCGCCGCCAAACAGCCCCCCCTGCCCGCTGTCACGCGCATCAGCCGCGCTCGATGCGCTCGCCAACACAGCTTCTGCGCCTGCAAAGACAGAGGACCGCTCGGCCTCCAGCGCATCAAACGCCCCCGCCGCAGCCAGCGCCTCCATTTGCCGCCGGTTGAGCAATTTGGGGTCAATGCGCTCAGCAAAATCGTCGAGCGTGGCGAATACGCCATGCCGCGTGCGCTCACCGACCAGCGCGTCCATCGCCTTTTCGCCAACGCCTTTGAGCGCGCCAAGCCCATATCGAACCTGCAAGCCACGATCATCATCCTCAACCGAAAAATGCGCTTTGCTTTGGTTGATCGAGGGGGGAGCTATAACGACGCCTTGCCGCCTGGCATCGTCGACGAACACCGACAATTTATCGGTCCAGTCGCTATCAAAGCTCATCGACGCCGCAAAAAATTCGTGCGGGTAATGCGCTTTCAGCCAGGCGGTTTGATAGGCCAGCAAAGCATAGCCGGCTGCGTGGCTCTTGTTAAATCCATAGCCGGCAAATTTGTCGATCAAATCGAATAATTCCCCTGCCTTCGCTTTCTCGATACCATTGACCTCAAGGCATCCCTTGATAAAGTCATCGCGCTCGGCGTTCATCCCTGACTGGTCTTTTTTGCCCATGGCGCGGCGCAATTTATCGGCGCCGCCCAGTGAATAGCCGGCCAATATTTGCGCAGCTTGCATCACCTGTTCCTGATAAACGAAAATACCGTATGTTTCCGACAAAACCGGCTCTAGTAATGGATGTGGCCAGACAATGGCTTCGCGGCCATTTTTACGCGCGCCAAAACTTGGAATATTGCCCATGGGCCCAGGGCGATAGAGCGCGACCAGCGCGATAATATCGCCAAAAGAGGTCGGCTTCACAGCGGCGAGAGTGCGGCGCATTCCCTCGGATTCAAGCTGAAACACGCCAACCGTCTCGCCGCGCTGGAGCAATTCATAAACGCGTGGATCGTCCCATTCCAATGCATCGAGATCAATTGCTACACCGCGCTCTGCGAGCAATCGCCGCGCTTCGCGTAGCACAGACAGCGTTTTCAGGCCGAGAAAATCAAATTTGACCAGCCCCGCGCCTTCGACATATTTCATATCAAATTGGGTAACCGGCATGTCCGAACGCGGATCGCGATAGAGCGGGACCAGTTCAGCCAACGGGCGATC
>JBEBJX010000015.1:0-32819 GCA_040079655.1 Sphingopyxis sp.
TTTTTGGTGCGTCTGGAGCTGTGATCGCCATCGTCGCCCAGGCTGGCGATTTCTTTGAAAGTTGGATGAAACGGCGCGCGGGGGTCAAGGACAGCGGCGAGCTCATCCCCGGGCACGGCGGGCTGTTCGACCGCGTTGATGGGTTGTTGGCGGTGTGTTTTGTGCTGGGCATGATGATGTGGGTGGGGGCGGGGTGGTGATGTCACCTCATTCACTTCGTGACCCTGAACTTGATTCAGGGTCCATGACGCGACGGGCTGACAAACAATGGCCAATATGCCCATGGATGCTGAAACAAGTTCAGCATGACGATTATATATTGGCGCATACACCATGACCCGCAGCATTTCCATCCTCGGTGCCACTGGGTCAGTGGGCCTCTCAACGCTCGACCTGGTGCGCAGGAACCGCGATGCGTGGGAGATCATCGCGCTTACCGCCAATAGCAATGTCGCCGACCTCGCGGCGTTGGCGCGGGAATTTCGCCCGCGCATAGTCGTGTGTGCCGATGCGTCGTGTGAGGGCGTGCTGGCCGCCGCGCTGGCGGGCGAGGGGATTGATGTCGCCGCTGGACAGCAGGCGCTGGTCGATGCCGCAGCAATGGGCGCAGACGTGACGATGGCGGCGATAGTCGGCTGCGCCGGCCTCGCCCCCACCATGGCGGCGATTGCCTGTGGCAAGACGGTGACGCTGGCGAACAAGGAAGCGCTGGTGAGTGCCGGCGCGCTGATGATGGCGGCGGTGCGCGCCTCTGGTGCGACGCTGCTGCCCGTCGATAGCGAGCATAATGCGATATTCCAGTGCCTGTCTGCCGGGCCCATTGAGAGTGTCGCCAAAATCACCCTGACCGCGAGCGGCGGGCCGTTCCGCACCGCTTCGCTTGAGCAAATGCGCGCCGCGACACCCGCACAGGCGGTGGCCCACCCCAATTGGGCCATGGGCGCGAAGATCAGCATCGATAGCGCGACGATGTTTAACAAGGGGCTGGAACTGATCGAGGCGCACCACCTGTTTCCGGTCGGGCTGGATCGACTGGCGATTATCATTCACCCGCAATCGCTGGTGCATTCGATGGTCGAATATGTCGATGGATCGACAATTGCGCAGATGGGGCCACCCGATATGCGCGTGCCGATTGCGAGCGCGCTGGCTTGGCCCAACCGGATGACGACGCCGTGCGCCCCTCTCGACCTAACAAAGATTAGTAGCTTAACGTTTGAAGAAATTGATGAGGAACGCTTTTCTGCGACAAAATTATGCCGCGCGGCAGTGGCGGAGGGTGGCGGCAGGCCAGCGCAGCTCAACGCCACGAACGAGGTTGCGGTGGCGGCATTTCTTGCGGCACGGATTGGTTTTTGCGATATTGCTGCGCTGGTCGCGCGCGCGATGGACAGCTTTGCCCCAAATGCGCCACAATCGCTTCATGACGTGTTCACGCTGGATCGGGAAAGTCGCCATCGTGCGGAGGAAATGCTAAACCATGCCCATGCTTGATTCTCCATCCTTTGGCTGGACCATTTTGGCGTTTATCGCGGTTCTTGGTCCATTGATATTTTTCCACGAGCTCGGCCATTATTGGGTCGGGCGCTGGTGCGGCATTGGTGCCGATGTTTTTTCGATCGGCTTTGGTCGCCAGATCTTTGGCTGGACCGACAAGCGCGGAACACGCTGGAAAATCGGCTGGCTGCCGCTGGGCGGCTATGTCCAATTTGCCGGAGATGCCGATGCGGTATCGACCCCACATGCGCTGTCGAGTGATGAGCCAGCGGGCAGTTTTGCCGCAGCGGCACTGTGGAAACGAACGCTGACGGTCGCAGCCGGCCCGATTGCCAATTTCCTGCTCGCGATCGCGATTTTGACCGGATTCGCACTGGCCTATGGCAAAATGACGACACCGCCTGTGGCGCATTCGATTTTGCCTGGATCGGCTGCGGCCGCGGCTGGAATCATGCCTGGCGACCGTATCATGAGCGTCGGCGGCCGTGCGATGGCGACCTTTCAGGATATACCAATGGCGGTGATGCACCGCCCGGGCGAGGTGATGGATTTCGTTGTGGACCGTGGCGGGCGGCAGATGACGCTGCGTTTTGCCCCGCGAATCATTCGCGAGGATGACAGTTTTGGCAATCCGGTGGAGCGCGCGATTATCGGGGTTTCTCCCGGCGCCACCATTTCTGAACCTGTGGATGCCATTCGCGCACCGTTGGTCGCCACCCAGATGGCATGGGGCATGACGCGGCAGATGGCCGAGGTGGTCGGGCAATTGCTTAGCGGGCGCCGTTCGATCAAAGACTTGGGCGGGCCGCTCAAAATTGCGCAAGTCTCGGGGCAGCAAGCTTCGCTAGGCTTTGTGGCCTTCCTGTTTTTTGCGGCGCTGATCTCGCTCAACCTTGGCTTTATGAACCTGCTGCCGATGCCGATGCTCGATGGCGGGCATTTACTGTTTAACGCGATCGAGGCGGTGCGCCGCCGCCCGGTGAGCATAGCGACACAGCAAATGGCGTTTCGCTTTGGATTTTTTGCCATGATCACGCTCATGTTTGTCGTGACATACAACGATTTATCGTCTTTTGGTCTCTGGACCAAGCTTGCTGGCTTGATTGGTTGATTATGTTGGGGCACAGGGGCGCGGAGCCACAGCGCGTTTACAGGTGGGGCACCTGTATCGGCGTGGCCATGATTGAAAAGGAAAAAGCTTCGTGACAGCAACCCGACGGGTATTTCGTTCCTGCGTCTCGACGCTGCTTGCGGGGTCGTTCCTCGCCAGCCAAACGGCTATCGTCTATGCCCAAGGCGTGCCCGCGACTGTGGCGCCTGCCCAGCCTGTTGCTGTGGCCACGCCCGCCGCCCCGGCTGCGGAAACCGTCATTCGCGGGATCACCGTCGTTGGCAATCAGCGGCTGGAGCCGGATACGGTGCGCGCCTATGCGCAGCTGCGGGTTGGTCAGGCCTATACACGCGCCACGCTTGATGCGGCTTTGCGCGCGCTTTCGCGGACCGAGCTTTTTTCAGAGTTTCAGATTACTGATAACGCAGGATCGCTGGTCATCCAGGTGACAGAAAATCCGGTCGTCAACCGCGTGATCCTGGAGGGGAACCGCAGGATAAAGAACGACAAGATTGAGCCTGAGCTTCACCTTTCGGCGCGCCAGATTTATACCCGCAGCCGCGTTCGCGCCGATGTGTCGCGGATATTGGAGCTTTATCGCCGACAGGGCCGCTATGCCGCGACGGTCGAGCCGCAGCTGGTGCGCCTCGATCAGAACCGCGTTGATATTGTCTATGAGATTAGCGAGGGAGAGCGCAGCCGCGTTCGCCAGATCAACATCATCGGCAACGAAGCTTTTTCCGATGGTGACCTGAAAGGCGAGATGGCGACCAAGGAGCGCGGCCTGACCACTATCCTGTCGTCAAACACCACCTATGACCCCGATCGGCTGGCCTATGACCAGCAAAAGATGCGGCAATTTTATCTGACCAATGGCTACGCCGATTTCCGCGTCGTTTCGGCGGTGGCCGAACTGACCAGCGACCGACAGGATTTCATCATCACCTATGTGGTGGAAGAAGGCGAGCGCTACAATTTTGGCCCGGTGACGGTTGAAAGCAACCTGCGCGATTTCACGCCAGAGGCACTGCAAAGCCTGCTCCCCATGCACGAGGGCGATTTTTACGACGCCAAAAAGGTTGAGGATACGGTCGAGAGCCTCGAACAGACCGCCGGCTTGCTTGGTTACGCCTTTGCCGATGTGCGCCCGCGCTTTACCCGCAACGCCGAAACCCGCACGATGGGGATCGTGTTTCAGGTCGCCGAAAGCCCTCGCGTCTATGTTGAGCGGATCGACATTAACGGCAATACGCTGACCGCCGACAAGGTAGTGCGGCGCGAATTTCGCCTGAACGAGGGCGATGCGTTCAACAGCTTTCTGCTGCGCCGTTCGCAGGACCGGATCAACAGCCTCGGTTATTTTCAGGAAGACCTGGAAATTGAACAGACGCCGGGATCGACGCCCGATCGTATTGTGCTCGCCGCCAATGTCGAGGAGCACCCAACGGGCGAACTTTCCTTGTCGGCTGGCTTCTCATCGATTGAGAACTTTCTGCTGCAAGGGACTATAAGACAACGCAATTTTCGCGGACTTGGCCAGACATTGTCGGCCTCGATCAACTATTCCAGCTATTCCAAATCGCTTGAGCTCGGCTTTACCGAGCCAAACCTGTTTGATCGCAATGTTTCGGTGGCGGGCAGCCTTTATCGCCGCGATCTGAACTCGTTCAACTTCATCAACAACAACCGCAATACGACATTTCAACAGGTGACAACCGGATTGTCGCTACAGGCAGGTGTGCCGCTCAACGAATTTTCGACGCTGTTGCTGCGTTATTCGCTCAATTATGATGATGTGACGCTCGATCGGAATCAGTTCTTTTTCAATGGCCAATGCGACCCGTTGATCGCCGGGCGTTATTTGTGCGATGCGATTGGCCAGCGCACAACATCGTTGATCGGCTATACGCTGGCGTTCGACAATACTGACAACCGTATCCGCCCGACGCGCGGCCAATCGATTGCGATCAGCCAGGATCTGGCCGGTCTGGGGGGCAGTGTCCGCTATCTGAGCACGCGCATAAACCTCGCTAAACATATGCGGCTGTTCGGTAATTTCATCCTCGATGCGTCGGCAGAAGGCGGCTATATTATCCCGTTCGGTAATAACAGCAATGTCGCCGGGTCTGACCGCATCCGCCTGACTGACCGTTTTTTCCTTGGCGAGCCGCAAATGCGCGGCTTTGATATTCGCGGCGTCGGCCCGCGCGTTATCCGCTATACCAGCGTCGATCTGACCAATAATGCCGCACCTGTGGTCGATGAAACGCGCCGCGCCACGACTGACGATGCCCTGGGCGGCCGCGCTTATTACCAGGGCCGGTTGGAAGTGAACTTGCCATTGGGTAATGGCGCGCGTGAGCTGGGGCTGCGCCCATCGGTGTTCGCTGACATCGGCTCGGTGTTCAATGTCCGACGCCCGTCGCTGACCACGCTTACCAGCTTCCGCGACACCGACGGTAATTTCAAAACGCTGTGCCGCAACCAGACCACGGGGGCCACGCAATTTGGCACGCAATCTGTCGTCTCCGGCGCGCCGGTGGGCGAGTTTAACCAATGTCCAACCGGTTTTGGTGGTATCCGTCCGTTTGACGAGCGCTTTTTTGGCGATAGCGTCAGCCCGCGCCTCTCGGTCGGTGTCGGCGTCAATTGGAACTCACCGTTCGGCCCATTCCGCATCGATTTTGCCCACGCCTTGCTCCGCCAAGAGGGCGACGATATAAAACGCTTCACTTTCAACGTAGGAACCCAATTCTGATGACAAAAACATTCATGATGATGGCTTCGGCTATCGCCCTTAGCGTCGGCACCCCGGCGCTGGCACAGCGGGCTGCTGCGGTTGCCGCTCCGGTTGTTGCAACGGCCGACATCGACGGCGCGGTGCAGCAGTCTGCGGCCTTTGCTGCGGCTGCGACGCAGATTCAAACCACCTATGCGGCACAGATTTCTAACCGCACCGTGCGCGCTCAGGCTTTGCAGGCAGAATTGACAACGCTGCGCACTGCGGCGATTGCCGAGCAACAGCGCACCCCGCAAAATGCGGCAGCGCTTCAGGCCGCTATCACCGCGTTCCAGACCCGCCAGCAAGCGGCGGAGCAGGAATTGCAAACCCTGTCACAACCGATTGACCTGGCGGTCGCTTATGTGCGTGAACAGATTACGCTGAAACTTACCGATGCGGTTCGTGCGGCCACCACGGCGCGCCGGGTCGATATGTTGCTCAACAGCGAAGCCATCGTCTGGCGCGCGGACAGTGCCGATTTGACACCGGCCATCGTCACCGAGCTCAACCGCCTGGTGCAGAATGTCGCGATTGTGCCGCCAGAGGGCTATCAACCCGGCATGTTGCTGCGTGCACAGCAGGCGAATGCCGCTACTGCTCCGGCAACACCCACACCCGCCGCGCCGCAATCGCGCTAAGCCAAAGGCGGGGTCAAAGGATGAGCGATGCAGTGACCGGATTTGATATCCGCCGGATATTGAGCCTGTTGCCGCATCGCTACCCGATGTTGCTGGTTGATCGCGTGGTCGAGCTTGTCCCCGACAAGAGCATCCACGCGATTAAAGCCGTGACGATGAACGAGCCTTTTTTTCAGGGGCATTTTCCCGGGCGGCCAATCATGCCGGGCGTGTTGATTGTCGAAGCGATTGCCCAGGCCGCGGGCATATTGGCGATTGAATCGATGGGGCTGGCGGGCAGCGACAAGCTTGTTTATTTCATGGCGATTGATGGGGTGAAATTTCGCAAGCCCGTTGAACCTGGATGCTTGCTCCACATTCATGCCGAAATCGTCCAGACCAAGCGCACGGTGTGCAAATTTGCGGGCCGCGCCATGCTTGGCGATGCGCTGGCCGCCGAATGCAGCTTTACCGCGATGATCGCCGATCCGCCTGCGGACTAAGGCGCAGAGGCCGCGCGCGTTTACGCGTGGGAAAGGCCAGAAAGAAAGCGCCGATCCGCCTGCGGACTAAGGCGCAGACGCCGCGCGCGTTTACGCGTGGGAAAGGCCAGAAAGAAAGCGCCGATCCGCCTGCTTAATAAGCGAAGGCAAAAGCTTGATTTATTAGCCCAAGCCCGCTAACGCGCGGCCTTCGCTTTCTTCCTGGATAGGAATCACCTCTTGCGGCTGGTCGGAAACCAGTCGCGCATGGAGCATAGACATGAAACAGAATATTCACCCCGACTATCACATGATCAAGGTCCAGATGACCGATGGGACGCAGTTTGAGACGCGCTCAACCTGGGGCAAAGACGGCGACACGATGACATTGGACATCGACCCGACGGCGCACCCGGCCTGGACCGGCGGCAAAGGCACGCTACTTGATGCGGGTGGCCAGGTGGCCAAGTTCAACAAGCGTTTCGGCGGGCTTTCCCTCAAAAAGGGTTGAGTGGTTCGCGGTCGAATGGCGACATGTTCCGGCTCGCCCCGGGGCATGTCCCTTATTGGCTTACGCTTTTAGCCGCGCGGCGTGCCAGGCCACATGATCGGCCATAAAGGTCGAGATGAAATCATAATAATGATTATAGCCTGGCTGCATCCGGATGGTTACGGGTTGCGAAGCGGCGACGCACGCATCGGCCAGCAAGGACGTTTTCAATTGGGTTTCAAGGTGAACATCGGCGTCCCCCTGATCAACCAGCAAATCGGGCAGGCGCGCCCCATCGGCGATGAGCGCGCAGGCGTCATAGTTTCGCCACGCGGCGCGATCTGGGCCCAGAAAGCCGGACAGCGCCTTTTCGCCCCATAGGCAGTTTAACGGGCTACAGATGGGTGCAAAAGCCGAGGTTGAACGAAAGCGTGCTGGGTTGCGCAACGCAATCGTCAACGCCCCGTGCCCGCCCATCGAATGGCCGGTTATCCCCTGACGCGCCATATCGACGGGGAAATGGGCGGCCAGCAGTGCGGGCAGTTCATCCTCGATATAGCTGCGCATATGGTAATGCTGGTCAAATGGCGCGCTTGTCGCATTGACATAAAAGCCCGCGCCTAGCCCAAAGTCCCACCCACCATCCGCGTCATCAGGCACAGCATTGCCCGCAAGGTCGGGCCCGCGCGGGCTGGTGTCTGGCGCAACAAAGATGATGCCATGTTGTGCGCAAGCGGCGCGGTACTCGCCCTTTTCCATAACATTGGCGTGGGTGCAGGTGAGGCCGGAGAGGTAGGTGAGGGCAGGCAGGCGCGCGCCCGGCGCATGGTCGGGCACGAACACGGCAAATGTCATCGCCGTGCCTGTTGCGCGGCTTTCGTGGCTATAAACGCCCTGAGTGCCGCCGTGGCTGCGGCTGGTTGATAGGGTGGTGATGGTCATGCGGTTTCCGGTGCATCATAAATAGGCATAAATAGGGACAGTCCCTATTTATCAACTCAACATCTTGCGCGCGCCCTCGACAAATTTGGCTTTTTCATCCTCGTCTTTGGGCATTTCGCGCGGGGTGGGCACATCGCGGCCGCGCTGCACCGCCGGACGCTCGCCGACCAGCGCCAGCCAGCGCTGGAGATGCTCCAGACCCTCTATCTCTATTCCCGACCACGGATAGGTGTGGACCCACGACCAATTGGCGATGTCGGCAATCGAATAATCGCCCGCCAGATATTCGTTTGTCGCCAAGTGGCGGTCGAGCACCTCGAACAGGCGGCGCCCTTCGCGTTGATAACGGTCGATCGCCGGCTGGATTTTTTCGGGGAAATAGCGGAAAAACACGTTGGCTTGGCCCATCATCGGGCCGACCCCGCCCATTTGGAACATCAACCATTGCATCACGCGGCTGCGCCCCTGCGCGTCGGACGGCATCAATTGGCCGGTTTTCTCGGCGAGATAGACCATGATCGCGCCTGATTCGAACACCGCGAATTCATCGCCTTCAGGCTCAGAAACGTCAGAGTCGACTATCGCGGGGATCCGGCCATTGGGATTGATCTTGAGGAACCATTCCTCCTTTTGCGCACCCGATGACAGCTCGATCGCGTGCAGCTGATAAGGCAGCGCCATCTCTTCCAAGGTGATCGACGCTTTCCACCCATTGGGCGTCGCCGAAGTGTAAAGCGTGATCATGCTGGTCCTCCACTATGCGTTCGCGGGCCTTTGGTTTTGGGTTACATCCGCTGCATGGCGCAAATCTTGTTGCCATCGGGGTCGCGCAGATAGGCAAGGTAGAGCTTGCCAAAGCTGCCTTCGCGCACGCCAGGGGGGTCTTCGCATGGTGTGCCGCCCGCCGCTGCGCCCGCCGCGTGAAAAGCATCGGCTTCTTCGGCAGATTTCGCTGCAAAGCCTATGGTGCCGCCGTTGGCGTGGGTTGCGGGTGCGCCATCAATCGGCAGCGTCACGATGAATACGCCATTATCATGCAGATACATCACCCGCGTGTCGGTGGCGATGCCGGGCCGCACGCCCAATGCGCCCAATGCTGCGTCGTAAAAGGCTTTGGTTTTGGCAATGTCATTGCCACCGATCATTACGTGGGAAAACATGTGGAGATCCTCCGGTTATTGGTTTCAGATTGATACTTATATTGTAGCGGGCCTGCGTCAATAGACAACCACGCTCCTGATACTCTCCCCCGCGTGCATCAGGTCAAACCCCTTGTTAATCTCCTCAAGGCTGAGGACGTGCGTAATCATCGGGTCGATGGCGATTTTGCCGCTCATATACCAATCGACGATTTTGGGCACATCGGTGCGGCCCTTGGCCCCGCCGAATGCCGAACCGCGCCAGTTGCGCCCGGTGACCAGCTGAAACGGTCGGGTCGATATTTCCTTGCCGCTTTCCGCCACGCCGATGATGATGCTGGTGCCCCAGCCGCGGTGGCACGCTTCCAATGCGGTGCGCATGACATCGGTGTTGCCGGTGCAGTCGAATGTATAGTCCGCCCCGCCATCGGTGAGCGCAACCAGGTGCGCGACCAGATCGCCCGCCACATCGCCCGTGATCTGGGCCGGGTTGACGAAGTGGGTCATGCCGAATTGGCGGCCCCACGCCTCCTTGGCGGGGTTGATGTCGACACCGACGATCATATCCGCACCGGCCAACCGCGCGCCCTGAATGACATTGAGGCCGATACCGCCGAGCCCGAACACAATGACATTGCTGCCCGGCTCAACTTTGGCGGTTTTGGTGACGGCGCCAACCCCGGTGGTGACACCACAACCGATATAACAGGCTTTGTCGAACGGCGCGTCACTGCGGATTTTGGCGACCGCGATTTCGGGCAATACGGTGAAATTGCTGAAGGTCGAACAGCCCATATAGTGATAGATAGTCTGGCCTTTATAGCTAAAGCGCGATGTGCCATCGGGCATCAGCCCCTTGCCCTGTGTCGCGCGGATCGCGGTGCACAGGTTGGTTTTGCCGCTGAGGCAGCTTTTGCACTGGCGGCATTCGGGGGTGTAGAGCGGGATGACATGATCGCCGACCGCGACACTGGTGACCCCCGCGCCCACTTCGCGCACAATGCCCGCGCCCTCGTGCCCCAGCACGCTGGGGAAAATCCCTTCGCTGTCGAACCCATCGAGCGTATAGGCGTCGGTGTGGCAGATGCCGGTCGCCATAATCTCGATCAGCACTTCGCCGACCTTGGGGCCTTCTAGATCGAGCTCGACAATTTCGAGCGGCCTTTTGGCGGCAAAGGCGACGGCGGCGCGGGTTTTCATGGGGCGAAGTTCCTTGTGTTGGGGGCAAGTATCCATTGCGCGCTATCCCTGTTTTGGCAAGTGTGTTGCGCAAGCGGCATCTTATTGGCAAGCTACATGCCAGCAAAATGTGGCAGGAGTCGCTATGAAGCGAGCGATATTGGTCATGGCAGCCAGCGCTTTGGTGCTTGCCGCCCCCGTGCAAACACAGGCCCAGCCACAATCAGCGCCGCAACGCCGCCCGCCCAACATCGTCATTCTGCTTGCTGACGATTGGGGATTTAGCGATGTCGGCGCATTTGGCAGCGAGATGGCGACGCCTAACCTCGACTGGATGGCGGCGAACGGCGTGCGGTTCAGCAATTTCCACGTCGCCGGGTCATGCTCGCCGACGCGCGCGATGCTGCAGACCGGGGTTGGTAATCACCGCGCGGGTCTTGGCAATATGCCAGAAACCATCCCGCCACAGCATATCGGCGCGCGCGGCTATGATACGGTGCTGTCGCTCAATACGGTGACGATTGCCGATCTGCTGCGTGCGCAGGGCTATCGCACCTATCTGACCGGCAAATGGCATTTGGGCAAGGATGCGCGGCGCATACCGACCGCGCGCGGTTATGACCATGCGTTCAGCCTCGCCGATGCGGGCGCCGATAATTTTGAGCAGCGCCCGATCGAGGGAATGTATGCGAGTGCCGAATGGACCGAGGATGGCCGCGCGGCGCGGCTGCCGGCCAATTATTACAGCTCATCCTTCGTCGTCGATCAGATGATCCGCTATATCGAGGGGGACCGCGCGAGCGGCAAGCCGTTCCTCGCCTCGATCAACTTCCTCGCCAACCATATTCCGGTGCAGGCGCATGACGCCGACATTGCGCGCTATGCCAATATGTATCGCACCGGCTGGGCGGCGCTCCGTGCAGCGCGCGGGACGCGGGCGCGGGCGCGCGGGGTCATCCCTGCAAATGCGCCGATGGGGCCGATGCAGAGCAATGAGGATTGGGACGCGCTGAGTGCCGCTGAACGCGCAGCCGCAGTGCGGGTGATGCAGGCTTATGGCGCGATGGGAAGCGCGATGGACCGCGAGGTCGGGCGGCTGATCTCGCATCTGCGCAATATGGGCGACCTTGATAATACGCTGTTCGTGTTTCTGTCGGACAATGGTGCCGAGCCGATGGAGCCGATGTCGCGCTGGCGCAACCGCCAGTATCTGCGCTGGCAATATGATATGTCGCGCGAAAATATCGGGCGGCGGAACAGTTTCAGTTCGATCGGCCCATCGTGGGCGAGCGCGGCGGTTTCGCCGCTGGCCGGGTATAAGTTTAGCGCGACCGAGGGTGGCATCCGGGTGCCGATGGTCATAGCCTGGCCGGGGAATGCGGCGGTGCGGCGCGGCGCAGTGGTGAGCGCGATGACCCATGTCGTCGACATCGCGCCGACGCTGATCGCGGCGAGCGGCGCGGCCGGGCATGCCGGTCAGTGGCAGGGGCGGGCAGTCGAGCCGATGATCGGCACCAGCCTGATGGGTGCGCTGACCGGAACGGCGCAGCGTGTTCGGAGCGACGATGAACCGCTGGGCTATGAACTGTCGGGCAATGCCGCGCTATTTCGTGGGGTGTATAAGCTGGTCAAAAACCTTCCCCCCATTGGCGATGGCCGCTGGCGATTGTTCGACGTGGAGAGCGACCCGGGCGAGACGCGCGACCTGTCTGCGTCGAACCCAGCGCTGTTTGCGCAGATGCAGGCCGACTATGCCGCCTATGCACAGCGCGACGGCGTGCTCGCCATGCCCGACGGCTATACTTTTAACGACCAGATCAACGCCAATGCGTTCGAAAATGTCATGAAGCCCAAGCTGATCCGGCTGGGCGCGTGGATTGGCGGCGTGCTGGCGCTGATCTCGGCACTATGGTGGTGGCGACGCAGGCGGCGGGCGGTTGGGGTCGATTAAGCGAAAGCCGATATGGTCAGTGCCAAGGCCGCGTTCCTGAAATTGGCGCGCGGCGGGGCGATAGCGCGCGCAATAATTGGACGCGCAGAGGAACGACCCGCCCTTGATGATGTTGCTGTCGGCACCCGGCCGCGTGGCATCGCGCGTCCATTCCCACACATTGCCGATCATATCGTAGGTGCCGATCCGGCTTCGCGGGAAACAGCCGACCGGAGCAGTACCGCGATACCCATCGAGCGCCAGATCACGTTGCGGAAATGCCCCTTGGTAGTAGTTGGCGGTGGGGTTGCCAGCGTCATCGATGGGTTCGCGAGGGTCCGCTCCGCCCTGACGCGCCGCCGATTCCCACTGCTGTTCGCTCGGCAAATCCTTGCCCGCCCAGCGTGCATAGGCCAGCGCGTCGGCATAGGCGATTTGCACCACCGGATGGCGGTCCTTGCCCGTGATGCTGTTGCCACTCCCGCGTGGATGGCGCCAATTGGCGCCGACGATCCAGCGCCACCATGCGGGGTTGCTGGCGTCTGGCGCAGTGAATACTGCTGAGCCGGGCTGGCGCATTTCGGGCGGGGCATTGGGGAGCAAAGGTGGGTCACGCTCGGCCAGAGTTTGGTAATGGGTGGCGGCGACAAAGGCGGCGAGCTCGGCGTTGGTGACCTCGTGAGCGGCGATCCAGAACCCCGCAACCGTGGCTTGCCGCGCCGGGCCTTCCTCGGGCCTGAGCGCATTGTCTTCGCCGATGGTGAGGCGCGCGGGCGGCACCCAGGCATAAGCTGGGCCTGTGAGAGCGGGGCAGGGCTGTTTTGCCACCGATTCGGGAGCATCGGGCGAACAGGCACCAAGCATCAGCGCCAATGCGGCCACCACCATGCGCAGCGCAAAGCTCACTCGGCGGTGCTCACTCGGTGACCTGGGCGATCACCGCTTCGACTAGATGGCGTGTGACCTTGGCGGCTTGTGCGGGCAGCAGGCCCTGATCGTGGCGCAGCAGGCGCCAGCTTTGAAAGCTGAGCGCGACGTGGAGCGATTCCAAAACCACATTGTCGGCCAAGACATGTGGCGGCAGCAGCATCTCGACGCGGGCACGCTCCAGCTTGATCCAGCGGACATAATCGGCCATCAGAAAGGCCGATTGATAGCGTTTGATGTTGGCCGAGATGCGGTGCGGCAGGATCGCCTCGAACACTTTCGCGCGGCGGTCGGTGATTTCGAGCAATTTCTCGCGCCATGTTGCGCCCAGAAACGGCTGACTGGCTAGCGGGCGCACTTTGGCTTCGACCCGTTCTGACATTTCGCGGTAGAGCGAGTCCATGTCGTCAAAATGGCGAAACACCGTGCGCAGGCCGACCCCGGCATGGTCCGCCACCCGCGCTGCGGATGGTGCGACATCACCGCGCGCCACCAGGTCGAGCATCGCCTGGACGATTTTGACGCGGCTCGATCGGCTGCGCTCGCGCCGACCATCGGCCAAGGGCTGTGGCGCTGGCCTATTGGGCGAGAGGGGCAAGATGGTCGCGGCCATGCCGCCCTGCTGCACCAGACGGGCCGCGTCGTCAATTGTGCGCTTGCAGTGGAGCGGAAAATAATGGCATGATGCGTGTCAAATAATATCGTGGGAGGAGTGCGATGAGAGGTTGGGTGATAGGGCTGGGCATTGTCGCCGCGCTGGTCGGTGCGGGGGCATTCGCCTGGCATCGCTACTGGACCTACGTCCCAGGCCTGCTCAACGACTGGAGTGATCCGGTTGGTCCCAATCATGCGGTGACATGGGCCAGCACAGCGCAAGGCCGATGAGTCCCGGAAGGGCGACGGCAACATCCGTGCGGATGTCGCCAGCATGGCTACCCACCGTGTGGCTCAGGTGAAACAGCGCGTGCAACCCGAGGAAGCCTGAAGCGCCGAAAGCCAAGAGGCGCAATTGTGCGTTCCAGGCAAATGCCACGAGGGCGAGCCCGCCGACCAGGTAACCAAAGCCAACATCGGTCACGAAATGCGGGTTGAACGGCCCCGTGGCCATGGCACCCGGCGCAGTGGCAAACCATGCGCGCGGGGAAATCGCCATGTACAACCCGTTGGCGATATCGAATAGGCCGATCAGGCCTGCAAGAATGCGAAACAACATGAAACTCCTCCCTTCGCCGCTAAAAATTACGAAATTACGCAACGTCACCGTAATTTCCTGAGCCCGATTAACGGGCGCAGCCATGGAATCGAGCGCCCTATCCAATAGAATATCCAGCAACCGCCAGCCGTCACAGCAAGCAAGATTATAAATGCGGCCCCCGCTGGCAAGGAATAGCGCAGCAACCACCAACCGGCGACGACGATGATCGTTTGATGGATGATGTAAAATGGGAACACCGCTTCGGTTAACATCGGGCGCCACCGATGGTCGTGGTTCAAATACCGCCCAGCAAGGCCAACAAGGGCGACGATCATTGTCCAGCCCATCGCGGCATGACTGGCGTTCATCAAGCTGGTCAAAGGTCCTGGAGTTGTTGCCTCGCCCAGCCATTGATATTGGATCACAGCGACACCGGCATAGGACGATAACGACAACGCCAGCGCCGGTTTCCATAGCCGCTGTGCGGTGGTAAGCGCGACATCGGAACGGGCGAGGCCAACACCGAACAGAAAGACTGGCACATAGGTTAAATGGCCGACTGGATCGCCCACCATATTGAGGGTGATTGCGCTCCCCCCGCCAAACCATAGCGCCACACCCATCACCCACATCAAAGGTATCAGGAGCAGTCCGACACCGCCGAATAGCTTGTCGAACATCGGCTGCGCGCGGTCGATACCAGCCAAAGACAATAGCGTGAGGCCGAGCGTGTAAACCCAAAGATAGGCGACAAACCACAGATGCTGCCATGTCGGCAACATGATGCCGTCCAGCACCCCGAGGCGAAAATAATCATGAACCCAGAACCAGCCTAAGTCGTGGTCATAACCATGCTGAGTCGTAAGTTGGATCCACGGCTGTGGCGGGATGATCACAATCATCGCCGCAATCAACGGGAGCAATAGCCGGGCGCTGCGTTCACGGATGAATTGGCTAGCGTGGGGTAGTTTATCAAGCAGAGAGCGGCTTGCAAAGCCAGATACGACAAACAAGAGTGACAGCCGCCAACTGTTGGTTGCCATCATCGGTATAGCGACCCAGTCAAGAGGATGCTCAGTCTTTACATGCCAGCCCCATGGCACAAAATACATGCCGATATGATAGAGGATCAACAGTCCGAATGCGCATATGCGCAGCCAGTCTAATCCATAGTGCCGCCGACCGTTAGCGCGCATGGCATCAGCTTCGTGAGCGCTCGTCACGCCGGCTTTCTGGCCACCAGCAAGGCCGCGCCGACCGCATTGTTCGGCGTATTGCCTTGCTCATCGGGCGTTGTGACAACAATCAACCCGGCGCTGGCCAAAGCATCATGAATTTCCATGGAGGTGCGGAATGTGTAGATACCATCGGGGAATGCATTAACCGCAGCCTCATTCTCGGGAGTGTGGAAAACCAGTGCTAAACGCCCGTCGGGTTTTAGGACGCGCGCAATTTCACGAAGTGCGGGGGTCAGATCAGGCCAGAAATAGATGGCATGAACCGCCATCGCCTTGTCGAACGATGCGTTTGCAAATGGCAGAGCCTCTACACCCGCAACCGCGATGCGCAGCCGACCAGAACGGACATCCGTTTTGTTTCGGGCATGCGCAATTTTCGCCATTAATGGTGATGGGTCCACCCCCGTCACAGCGCCTTGCGGGGTTAGAGAGACAATCTGAGCCAATGCACGACCATGGCCTGTTCCAATATCGAGAACGTGATTGGTTGACTCTATTGCCAGTGCGTTGATCGCTCGTTGATTGTCGGCAAATGTCTCGCGGGCCATCACCCACGCGACAATCCGGCCAATCAGCCCAGATGCGTGTCGAGATTGCTCGGCTATGAATTGTGGCCTGCGCATCTATACTATCCTTGTGTTGATATGCTTTGGGGCGACTGCCAGCGTGATCCCCACACCAGCCGTTGCCAGTAACAGCCCAAGGCCGAGCTCGACCGGGCCAGCGGATGGATATTCCTGCAAATGGTGAAACAAGGTGGACCAGGTGATCCCAGCGGTGAAACCCCAGCCCGCCGTCAACAGCGCAGTTCGGTTTGACCGTAAAGCGAGGATGGCACCGGACAGTAACAATATCGCCGCGAGATATTCGACAATGGCAAAGGGCCACCACAGATCCTCTGCAAGGAGGAGTTTGATCGCCGCAAGCGCTATACCTGTCATGATGGCGAGAATTGCGCTTGTTTTAATCATGGCTGTCGCTCCCTAAATGACGGGGCTGTGGGTGCAGTGTTCGCACTGTGCGTTCTGGTGAATGCGGCGCAAGCAATGGCCAGATGAACGGCGCGACAATTTGACCGAACAGATTTTTGGGAATTGGGTCATAATCAATTCCGACATCTGGGATCGGCTGTTTCGTCGGATCGCGATAGGTTCCGAACAGATGATCGAACAGCAAGGTGAACGAGCCATAATTGCTTGATCCGCCTGTAATGTCCTTTGCATGATGCAACCAATGCACCTGCGGCGTTGTCAGGATGAGGTGCATGAAACGCGGAAAGCGCGTCTCGACATTCCAATGATTTTGATCGCCCATGCCGTTCAATAAAGCGGCAAGCCAAAAGAAGATTTCGGGCGGGGCACCCAAAATAACCAGCGGCGCGGTGGTGAAGAGCGCGCGCGCCGTAGCCTCCAGAAAATGGAGCCGCCCCGCTTTGAATATGTGCATGCGCGGCGGGTTGTGATGCAATGCATGAACCGGCCACAGCCAGGCGGTGTGAAATGCGCGATGTTTCCAATAATCTAGGAAATCATAGATCAAAATCGCCAGCGCAATTTGCACCACAAACGGCAGGCTGGTCGGCCATAAACTTACTCCGCTCTGCTGCGTAATCGATGCGCCGAATGCGATAATGGTAATCATCAGCATTGCTGTGCCCAGTCTTGCCCCGATATCGAGCAGCGCGCCGTGGATCACATCATTGAATGCCTGACGGTCGGTGCGCCAGCTCCAATCCGCGCGGGCAGGCATGACGATCTCTAGCACCGCGATGATGGTGAAATGCGCGATGGTTATCACCAGCAACGATAGGCCGGGGTCAAACCCATATTGTTGGCTCATCGCGAACGCCGCAAGGAATGCCACCAGCAAGAGCGGCCAAACAAAGCAGGTCGCCCATTTTCGAAAATCTGTCACACGCATACCCCGCTCATACGCCATCTTGAGTGATGACAAATGAGGCCATGGCATTGATGGTTTATCGTCGCTCGCCAGATATGAAATACGACTAGCCGATTTTGAAACCGGACAGGACCAATAAGGCGATGACGCGTAAAACACCGTAACTTCATGTTGCAAATCATTCGCAGCGCTTTAGGCTCACATATGATTGTCAGAGGTAAAGAATTGGATTGGGTGTGAAAAAACTTATTTTGGCCGCTGCGGGAACGGCGATGGTGATGACGGTTGTTGTTACCGTGTCATCAGGGGGCGGCACCGCGCGCGCTGCTGAAAGCGACGCCTTGCCACAGCTCGCCGCCTGCCAAAGCTGTCATGGGGTTGATGGCATCAGCACCCTGCCTTTTGCGCCGCATCTGGCGGGGCAACGCAGCGCCTATCTGGTCGCACAATTACAGGCTTTCCGGGCAGGGGAGCGCAAAAGCGATATCATGAACGCGGTTGCCAGCCAGCTCAACGACGAGCAAATCAATGCTCTTGCCGGATTTTTTAGTCGATTGCCGCGCGAAGGAACCGCCGATGATGCGGCGCGTGGCGCGCGGGCGTTCGCGCCACTACTCGCCATTCCGCCTACTTTCCCCGCTGGTTTCAGCATGTATACGCGCGAAGACGATGCGGAAAGCGGCATGATTTCGCGGCGATACGCCAATGCTTTGGCCTTGAACGCGGCGCGCGCTGGCGAACGCATGCCCGATGGCGCGATGATCGTGGTTGAGACAAGCGCAGCGGTGCGCGATGCTGCGGGCCAGTTGACGCGCGGAGCCGATGGGCAGTTGGTGCCAGGCGCTGCCACATCCTATGCCGCGAGCGCATCGGCGGCGGGTTGGGGCGATGCCATCCCCGAGGTGCTGCGGAACGGCAATTGGCATTATGGCCAGTTTGATGCCAATCGTGTGGCTCAAACCCGCAACCAGGCGATCTGCCTTGCGTGTCACAAGCCGCAGGAGGCGTACAGCTTTGTTTTCACCTATGATGCTCTGGCCCGTGCGCCGCGATAACTCGTGCCGTCGGTGTGGCTGAAAAGAAAAGCGTCGCAAAGAAAAGGGCCGCTGGTGAGGCGGCCCAATTCCTAACATGAAAGGTGCGGTTATTTCTTAGCTTTGGCTTTGAGTGCTTCGCCCAATATGTCGCCGAGCGATGCGCCCGAATCGGACGAACCATATTGTTCGACCGCCTGCTTTTCGTCGGCAATCTGCATCGCCTTGATCGAGAAATTTGGCTTTTTCGAACGATCGAAGCCGATGACCATCGCATCGAATTTTTGCCCGACCTGATAGCGTTCGGGGCGTTGTTCGTCGCGGTCGCGGCCAAGGTCGGTGCGCTTGATAAAGCCAGTTGCACCGTCTTCGCCTGCCTGAACCTCGAGGCCACCATCGCGCACTTCGAGAACGGTCACGGTGGTGATTTCGTTCTTTTTCAGGCCCGATGCGCTAGCGGTTGCTCCGGCTGCGGGTGCGCCCTTTTCAAGCTGCTTGATGCCAAGCGAGATGCGCTCTTTTTCGACATCGACATCAAGAACGATGGCTTTGATCGTTTCGCCCTTGCGATGTAGCGCCAGCGCTTCCTCGCCCGAAATGCCCCAGGCGATGTCGGACATGTGGACCATGCCATCGACGTCACCGGCCAAGCCGATGAACAGACCAAATTCGGTGGAGTTTTTGACTTCGCCCTCAACGATAGTGCCGACGGGGTTAGCCGATGCAAAATCATCCCATGGGTTGGTTTGCGCTTGCTTGAGGCCAAGGCTGATACGGCGCTTTTCGCTGTCGACTTCGATGATGGTGACTTCGACTTCCTGACTGGTCGAAACGATCTTGCCAGGATGGACATTTTTCTTGGTCCAGCTCATTTCAGAGACGTGGACAAGGCCCTCAATGCCGGCTTCCAGCTCGACGAACGCGCCATATTCTGTGATGTTGGTGACGCGGCCAGTGAACTTGCCATCGATAGGATATTTGGCGACTGCGCCTTCCCATGGGTCATTCTCAAGCTGCTTCATACCGAGCGAGATGCGCTGTGTATCCTTGTTGATACGGACAATCTGCACCTTGAGCGTGTCGCCGATGGCGATCACCTCGCTCGGGTGGTTGACGCGCTTATAGCTCATGTCGGTGACATGGAGCAGACCGTCGATACCGCCCAGGTCAACGAACGCACCATAATCGGTGATATTCTTGACGACACCGTCGATCACCTGACCTTCGGCAAGGTTCTGGATCAAACCGGTGCGTTGTTCGGCGCGCGACTCTTCCAAAATGGCGCGGCGCGACACGACAATATTGCCGCGGCGGCGATCCATTTTGAGGATCTGGAACGGCTGTGGCAAATCCATCAGCGGTTGAACGTCGCGCACGGGGCGGATATCGACCTGGCTGCCGGGCAGGAAGGCCACGGCACCGCCAAGGTCGACGGTGAAGCCGCCCTTGACGCGGCCAAAGATAACGCCTTCGACGCGCACTTCCTTGGTGAACTCTTCTTCGAGGCGATCCCAGGCGGCTTCGCGGCGGGCGCGGTCGCGGCTGAGCATCGCTTCGCCATTGGCGTTTTCAACGCGGTCAACGAACACTTCAACTTCGTCGCCAACCGCGAGTTCAGCCTTTTGCCCAGGCATGGCAAATTCGCGCAAAGGAACGCGGCCTTCGCTTTTCAGGCCGACATCGATCACGGCCATGTCATTTTCTATCGCGGTGATTGTGCCCTTGACCACGCGGCCTTCAAACAAAGTGTCTGCGCCGCCAAGAGATTCGTTCAACAGCGCGGCAAAATCATCGCGCGTAGGGTTAGCCGAAGAGGCCATAGCTGGAGTTCCTTATATCATTTCCGGCCGGGCGGTTGGTTCCGCCGGTCTTTTCTCCGCACACGACACCATGTCGCGGGCGGGCCAAAAGGGCCGATATACCGCAGCGGCCCCATGCCATCTGCGGTGTCCTTTGTGCAAAGCTGCGCTGGGGACCGGTGGCCAGTAGGCCAGCACTCGCGCAATAGCAAGGGATTTGGGCGTGGCCGCGCCGGGTAGGGTCAGTCGAATCTGGCGCGTTAGTTGGTTGGCATGCTAGCGCGCTGGCTCCAGCGCAGTAAGCGCCACCATAGCGGCCCCGGCCCGACGAAAAGCGCGCGCCAGAGCGCTGTGCGAGCCCCAGTTTGCGCTTTGACTGCTGGTGTGCCAATCCAAAACAGGCCCACCCCAAACAGGCTCCGTGCCCTGCGAACGATTGCGGTCATATCTGTCAGCCGCCACTGCTATGTCAGCGTGGTAGCAAACGGAAGTGACAGCCTTGTGTCGCGCGCGTGGCGTTATGATGACATACACCGCGTAACGATAGTAATCGCGGCGGCGATGGCTTCGTCGGCGTTCATGTCGCTGGTGTCGAGCAAGGTCGCATCTTTGGCCGCATGCAGAGGCGCGGCGGCGCGCGCACTGTCGCGCGCATCGCGTGCCGCCAGATCGTCGGCAATGCTGTTCAGCGAAGTCGCAATGCCGCGCGTCTGCATTTCGGCCCAGCGCCTTTCTGCGCGGGCTTCGACGCTGGCGGTAACGAATAGTTTTACGTCCGCATCGGGGGCAATCACCGTGCCGATGTCGCGGCCGTCGAGCACCGCGCCGCCCGGTTGCAGGGCAAAGGCACGCTGCCGCTCAAACAGCGCGCGGCGGACGGAGGGGTGAACGGAGACGCGGCTGGCCAGCGCGCCCGTTGCTTCATCGCGCAGCACCGGGTCAGCAAACAAGCTATCGCCATAATCGCACGCGATCAGCGCATCCGCCTCGCAGTCTGGATCGCCGCCGTTCAGCGACACCTGCCGCCCCACCGCGCGATAGAGCAGACCTGTGTCGAGGTGGGCCAGGCCGAAATGCGCCGCCAGCGCCCTGGCGATTGTGCCCTTACCGCTTGCGGTCGGCCCATCAACGGCAATGATCATGCGGGCTTTGCTTCGTGCCGCAACCACAACGCCTTTCCTATGCCAAATGTAGCGATTGCCGCCCATACGACTTCGAGCATCAACGCGGGCAGGTTGACATTGACCATCAAGGATATTGCCAACAAAATCGCGCCAATCAGGTTGAGCGCGTTGAACAGCAATGCGTTCATCGCCTTGGCCATATTGGCATGGGCAAAGCCAATGACGATGAAGATGCTGCCGATAATGCCGATGACGTTGGCGGCGCTGCTCGTGATAAAATCAGTCAACTTGCTAATCCTTGCATCATAGTTTCAAAGTCCGGAAAGCTGGTGGCGACGGGTGCCATATCGTCGATGGTTATGGGGGCGTGGCAATGCATCCCCGCAACAAACAGGCTCATGGCGATGCGGTGATCGAGCATGGTGGCGATGGTCCCGCCACCGGGGAGTGCCTCGCCGCCGCTGCCGGTGATGACGAGGCCGTCCTCACGCTCCTCCACCCGCACACCAATCGCCGATAGGCCAGCGGCCATCGTGCTCAATCGGTCGCTTTCCTTGACGCGCAATTCCTCAAGCCCGCTGGTCCGCGTTGTCCCATCGGCAAAGGCGGTGGCGACGAACAGGATCGGGAACTCGTCGATCATGCTCGGAGCCACGTCGGGGGGCACATCCACTCCGCTGAGCGCGCTGTGCCGTGCGCGGATGTCCGCCACCATCTCGCCGCCCACCTCGCGCTCATTCGTGAACATAATGTCCGCGCCCATCTCGCGCAGCACTGTGTAAATTCCAGCGCGGGTCGGGTTGATCCCGACATTGGTGACCGTCACTTCGCTGCCCGGCGTGATGAGCGCGGCGACGATGATGAAGGCGGCGGAGGATGGGTCTCCGGGAACGTCGATGTTCTGCGGCCTAAGCTCGGCCTCGCCCATCAGGCGGATATGGCGGACACCATCGCTGCTCACCTCGACCGACAGATCTGCGCCAAAGCCGCGCAACATCCGTTCGCTATGGTCGCGGGTGGGGACTGGCTCGATCACCTCGGTTAGCCCTGGCGTGTTGAGGCCAGCGAGCAGCACCGCCGATTTCACCTGCGCCGACGCGACCGGCAGGCGATAAGACAGCGGCACGGCGGGGCAAAGCCCGCGCATCGTCAGCGGCAAGCGGTCTTGGCTTGCGGTAAACTCCGCGCCCATTTGCATGAGCGGATCGATGACGCGACCCATCGGACGGCGCGACAGGCTGGCGTCGCCGATCAAGGTCGCGGTGATCGGGTGGCTGGTGATGAGGCCCATCAACAGGCGGGTTGATGTGCCGCTATTGCCCATGTCAAGCGCGGTTGTGGGCTGGAGCAACCCGCCAACGCCGACGCCATGGATAGTCCACGCCCCGTCATCGCCACATTCTATGCTGCTTCCCATGGCGCGCAATGCGGCTGCGGTGGCGAGCACATCCTCGCCTTCCAATAATCCGGTGACGCGGCTTTCCCCCACGGTGAGCGCTGAAAACATGAGCGCGCGGTGACTGATCGATTTGTCGCCGGGCACGCGCACGGTGCCGCGAAGTGGGCCGGATTGCGCAATCGTGCGCGGCGAAGCGGGGGTGTTTTGGTGGGTCATGAGCGGCGCGACTTTTGACAGCGCCAAGCCTTTCTGGCAAGGCGCACGCGATTCGAGTTGAGATCGCTGCATTTCCGCTCTGTTTTGACAAAAAATTATTTCTTTTCAGTGAGTTATTTTGATTATGACAAAGGCTGAGTGGGGCGCAAAGCGTAGCTGCCCCAAATGTGGGACACGTTTTTACGATTTGGAAAACGATAATCCGGTTACGTGCATCAACTGTGGTCATGCTTGGGTGCCGGAATCGGTGCTCAAATCCAAACAGTCGATGCCTTATGAGCAACTGAAGCCTGGCGCTGCGGAAGTGGTTGAGCCTGATGCAGATGCGGACAGCGACTTGGGGCTCGATGCCGATGTTGATGACGACAATGTGTCGCCAGATAATGATGTCGACCTGGGCGGTGACGATGATTTGGGCGTAGAGACTGGCGAGCCTAGCAACCAGGACGTTTGATGAAAATTGCAAGGTGGCGTCGTCGTCCCCTTGCAACGGGTGGCGACTTTCGTCTAAAGGGCGCGCCTTACCAATCCGTCAGCAATGTTGCGGCGGTGAATTTGGGGCCTTAGCTCAGTTGGTAGAGCGCCTGCATGGCATGCAGGAGGTCAGCGGTTCGAACCCGCTAGGCTCCACCATTCCCACGCGCAGACCATCCGGGGGATAGTCGAGCATGGGAATCCCAAGCGAAGCGCAGGGGCACCGTGGCGATACTAAATCGCCGGTTCTGGTCAGCGCTGATCGACGATTTTCCGAAAAATCCCGAGCGACAGCGACGGGGACCCTCCCCCCATTCACCCAAACACTTGCCGATCAAGCCGAATCGCGGCTAAACCCTTACAATCAAGGAGAGATCAGCCATGACCGTGACCACAAGCGACCGCGCAACATTCACCGCAATGGAGCGCGGGACCAAGGGTGATTGGGACATTATCGCGGCCTGTGCCCGCACCCATTCGCCGCAAGGCGGGCGGCGTGTGCTCGATCATTTGATGTTGCTAGCCAATGATTATGGCGGCTTTCCCATCGATCGGCTGAGCCATTGCCTGCAAACGGCAACCCGCGCGCACCGCGATGGGCGCAGCGACAGCTATGTCGTCATGGCCCTGCTTCATGATATTGGCGATACGCTTGGCGCCTATAATCACCCAGATATTGCTGCCGCGATCATCAAGCCGTTCGTGAGCGAGGAGGAGCATTGGATTTGCGAGCATCATGGCGTTTTTCAGGGCTATTATTTTTTCGACTATATTGGCCTCGACAAGGATATGCGCGAGCAATTTCGCGGCCACCCGCATTTCGAAGCCTGCGCCCAATTTTGTGCCAAATATGATCAGACCGCGTTCGACCCCGAATATGACACAGCGCCGCTGGCGTTTTTTGAACCCATGGTGATGAAGCTGTTCGAGCGGCCCGTGCGCAGCATCTATGTGGGAGCTTTAAGCGAATAGGGCAGTTTATGTCGCGCCGCGCGCGGGCTAACCCCTGTCCAGCGTTTGAACGCGCGTGAAAAAGCGGCCGGGTCGGAAAAGCCGAGCAGATAGGCGGTCTCGTTGACCGACACTTTGCGAGCGGACATGTAATCGAGTGCCATCCGGTGCCGCAGAGCGTCGAGGATGTGCGCAAATGTCACACCCTCAGCCTTGAGCCGACGATAGAGCGTCTGGCGGCTGCACCCCATGACTGCACTGACATGGGCGATGGCCGCGTTGCCGCTGTGCAATATCGGCAGCAAATGGCTCTCCACTTGCCCGCGCACACTGGTGCTTGCTTCCAATCGGCTCAGCAAGGCTTCGGCATGGTTGCTCAGCAGGCCAAAGGTATAATGCGGCGTTTCTGCAATTTTATGCGTCAGCCACGCTGGGTCGATCCGCATCGCGTTGCGCGCGGCGTTGAATGTCACGGGCGCGCCCAATATCCGCTCATATTCATTGGCATAGCCGGGGTCATTGTGCGTCACTTCGACCGCCAAAACGAAAGGTGTCGTGCCAAAATGACGGGTGTTGCACACCATTTGCCCAAATGCCTGTTCGGTCAGCTCGGGGAAATCATTGGGGTTGGCGCGGTAATCAACCAGCCACAACGCGCCGCCCACCCACTCATTGGTAAAGCGTGGGGACGCGCCCAGATCGACCTCGACCACAAGGCGGTTATAACGTTGCAATTGGACAAAGGCGTCCGTCATATTGGCCGATGCATTGCCGATCATCCCGACAATCGACACATCGGCCAGGTTGACCTCTTCGGCATAATGCAGCACCAAAGCGGAGTCGTTCGTCGCAGCCTTTGCCGCCCGGATCAGCGCTTTGTAATGCGCCATCGGTACGCGGGCATCCTGATCGTCCAGCGTTTCGGACAAAATGCCGGATTGTGTCAGCAGCATCTTTCTGTCCGCACCCCGCGCGACCGCGACGTCTATCATCCGCCGTGCAACCCCTGCAGCCACCGATGGTTCAGGCATATGTGCCACCATTTCTGTTACATGGGGTCATGTTTTTGAACCTTGTCATCATGGGCAGTTGCTGTGTTAGTCAATTAATACTCGGCGCAGATTTTTGCACGCCTTTTCGTATCGGGAATAAATTGTGACAACCGCCCTAACGCCTCCTGCTCCTTCTGGCCGCCGCGCCTTGCGTATCGCCGTGACCGCTTGGTTTGGCACAGCCATGCTCGGCCAATGGCTGTTTGCCAGCTATATTGCACTCTTTTACTGGGGGACAGGGCTGCGCGGCGAGTTTGCCAAGTGGAACACCGTCTTGTTCAATGGCATCATGCCAGGCGACAGCGCGGGTAATGTCGCGGTGGCCATCCATGTCCTGCTCGCC
This sequence comes from Sphingopyxis sp., assembly GCA_040079655.1. Lineage (GTDB taxonomy): Bacteria > Pseudomonadota > Alphaproteobacteria > Sphingomonadales > Sphingomonadaceae > Sphingopyxis. Next base: position 25,821 of record JBEBJX010000015.1, read on the forward strand.
TTTTTCATGATCCTTGCCGGGCCATTACAATTGATGCCCATGGTCCGGAATCGTTGGCCGCGCTTCCACCGCTGGGTTGGGCGAAGTTATGTCGTCCTCGCCTTCGTCATATCGGGGACGGGGCTCTATCTCGATGCCGCGCGCGACAATATCGGCGGGACAATATTGGAGATGTCGGTTGCGCTCAATGGGCTGGTGACGATGGCCTGTGCCGTGCTGGCATGGCGCTATGCGCTGGCCAAGCGGTTTCTCACGCACCGCGACTGGGCGATCCGCCTGTGGCTTAGCGCGTCGGGCGTGTGGTTTTTCCGTGTCGGCATGATGTTCTGGGTTTTGGTAAATCAGGGGCCAGTCGGCTTGGGTGATGAATTGGACGGGCCGGCGGCTATTGGCCTGGCCTATGGCTCCTGGCTTTTGCCGCTCGGTGTGTTCGAACTGTATCGCCGCGCACGTGACGGCGGCGGTGCACTGTTTCGGGGCGCGGTTGCGCTGCTCATCGGCGCGCTGGCTTTGGCAACATTGGCGGGAACAGGCATGGCGGCTTTTGCGATGTGGTGGCCGCGTATCGGTGGGTGATGTCACTGACGATCCCGTTTGCCCAGCGGTATGGCAGCGGGCAGCGACGGGGTGCACGACGAAATGTGCTGCGCATCCTTGTCAACGGCGGATGCGTTATGGCTGCGCATCCTTGTCAACGGCGGATGCGTTATGGCTGCGCATCCTTGTCAACGGCGGATGCGGTGCTCGCGCGTTATGCTGTTACCTGATCAATCAGCGACTGGGGATCAATATTGAGTCGGCGGATTTGCGCCGCTACGGGCGGCCACACGAGGCTCAAAAACTCTTCCCTTAGCCTGGAGCGAAGCTGTTTTGCGGCATTTGCGGCAACAAACATGCCGACTCCGCGCTTGACGATAACCAGCCCCTCATCCTGAAACGATTGATAGGCTTTCGCGACCGTGAGCGGGTTTGCCCCGTGTTCAGCCGCGAGCGAGCGCACCGAAGGCAGCATGTCACCGTCACGATAGACGCCGTCAAGGATACCTGCGGCAATAATATCGCGGAGGCGCTGATATACGGGTTTCGATTGGTCAAGCATAGTGCACTATAACAGTGACACAGTTTCTCGTCAAGAAGGTCAGAGAGTTTCAAAAATATGTGAAATTGTGTCAACTTTCATCCCATTGAGTGACGACATCAGCAGTCAGCGGTCTCGGGCGTTCTTCGAGCGCCTTGGTGGCCGTGCCGATAAAGACAAAGCCGATGATTCGTTCCTCGTCGCCGATTGCGCCGAGCGATGTCGCCACCGCCGCGCTTGTGGCGGGCCACCCTGTCAGCCAATTGGCGACAAAGCCGTGCGCGTGCGCGGCGTTGAGTAACTGCATCGTCATCGCACCGGCCGAGAGTTGTTGTTCCCATAGCGGGATGTGGCTGGCGCTATTCGGGGTGGACAGCAGGGCGAGCATCGTTGGCGCTTGCCTGGCAAAGGCGTCGATGGCTTCAATCTCCAGCCGCCCCGCCGTCGGGCGCTCGGCGTGATAGGCGGTAACCAGCATCGCGGCAAAGCGTTCGCGCGCGTCCAGCGGCACCTCGATGATTCGCCACGGGGCAAGCTTGCCATGGTCGGGAACGCGTGTGGCTATGGCGATGATGTCCGCCATCTGCGCCGCATCGGGGCCGGGCGTGGCCATGTCGCGCGCTTTGCCTGATCGGCGGGAACGCAGGAGGGTGAGCGCGGATGATATGTCGTTGAGCATGGGGGCGCATAACAATTGCTGGCACAAGTCACAATCATACTTGGCAAGACATTTTATTGCGTTAGGGTCTGCCTGACGAGAGCCGAGGGTTCGGCCAGGACAGATGAAGGGGATGGAGCGTGACCGAATTTAAGCCAATGTCGCTATGGGCTGAGGGGGATTGGATCGCAGCAATCGCGATTGTCGTCCTGGCGATATTCCTTGCGGTTGGCGCAAAGGTCGCCGTCCAGCGCGAGCCTGAGTTCGCGGGCCACCCCAAGGGCCTCTACATGCTGTTTTTCGCCGAGATGTGGGAGCGTTTCTCCTATTACGGCATGCGCGCACTGCTGATTTTCTATCTGACCAAGCACTGGCTGTTTGCTGATGGGAAGGCCAATTTGATCTATGGGGCCTATACCAGTCTGGTTTACATCACTCCGGTGCTGGGCGGCTATCTGGCGGATCGCTATCTCGGACAGCGCAAGGCCGTGCTGTTCGGCGGGCTGCTGCTCGCGGCGGGCCACAGCCTGATGGCTGTCGAAGGTGTCGGCGGGCAGAGTGATCCCACGATCAACATATTCTGGCTGGCGCTGGCCTTCATCATTGTCGGATCGGGTTTCCTCAAGGCCAATATCTCGGTGATGGTCGGCCAGCTGTACAAACTGACTGATATCCGCCGCGACGGCGCCTACACCATCTTCTACATGGGCATCAATCTGGGCGCGGCGATCGGCACGATCATGGTCGGTTACCTGGGCGAAACAATCGGCTGGGGCTATGGCTTTGGCCTGGCAGGCATCGGTATGCTTGTTGGCTTGGTGGTCTTTGTGCTTGGCAAGAGCGCTTTGAACGGTGCGGGTGAAGCACCTGCGCCGATCTCCAAAAAGATGGAGACCGCGCTCTACGGAGTTGGATTTGCGGCGGTCGGCGTTATTTGGCTGCTGGTTCAATTCCAAGATGCAATCCAAGCCCTTTTGATTGCGAGCGGGGTGGGCTTGTTGCTTTATGTCCTTGGCGTGGCGCTGTTCAAGGTTACACACGGGTCTTTCAAGGCAGCTGGCGAGTCCATCGTCACGAGCTACTTCATTGGCAATGCTGTAATTGCGATCACGTTGCTAATGTGGCTCACGAACACGATGGTCGGCGATCTTGCCCTGCCATTGATGGTGATCGGATTCAGCGTAATAGCTGGGATCACGGTTCAACAGGCAATCTTTCATGAGAGCCACGCCCGGGATCGAATATTCGCGATCCTGTTCCTGATCAGCCTCAATCCGCTGTTCTGGGGGCTGTTCGAGCAGGCGGGTGGCTCGATGAGCCTGTTCACCGACCGCTTTGTTGATCGCAGCGGGGTTCCGGCCTCGCTGTTCCAGTCGATCAATCCGATCATCATCATCATCATGGCTCCGGTCTTTGCAGCACTGTGGATGTGGCTGGGCAAGCGCGGCAAAGACCCGTCTGCTCCGGCCAAATTCGGGCTGGCGCTGCTGCAAATGGGCCTTGCCAATCTGGTGCTGGTATGGGGTGCTGAGGCCTATGGTGTCCTGGCGATGACCCCGGTGCTGCTGGTCTTCGCTTACTACTTCTTTGCCACCACGGCTGAGCTCTGCCTGTCGCCCGTTGGCCTTTCGGCGATGAACCGGCTCGCACCGAGTTTCATGGCCTCACTGATCATGGGGGCGTGGTTCTATATGACGGCGGTCGGTAATTTCGTCGCGGGCAAGATTGGCGAGGCAACTGGCGGTGAGGGCGGCGCAATGACCAAGCAGGGCTTGCTCGATATTTACGAGCTGTTCGGCTGGATTTCGATTGGCGTTGCCGTGGTCGTCCTGTTGCTGTCGCCCATCGTCAAACGCTGGATGCATCTCGACACGCTCGAAGATCGACCCGAAGACACGGTGAGCGGCGAGAGTTGACGATGGGGATCATCAAGCCGCTTGCTGCGGCCATATTGGCCTCTCCTCTCCTTCTACTCTCCGCCTGTTCGGCGGGGGGCTCTGGCGGCGGTAACGCGCGACCAGCGGGGGCATCGTCGCGCCCGGCGCCGGTCAATCTCAACCCCTATCCATCGACCTATCGTGCCTATGCCGGTGTGCCGACAGCGCTGGTCGGCGCGACGGTGTTTGATGGCGAGGGCGGGCGGATCGAAAATGGCACGGTGTTGCTCCGCGATGGCAAGGTCGAGGCGGTCGGCGGCGCGGAACTTGTGGTGCCCGAAGGCTATACGCGGTTCGACGCCACGGGCCGCTTTGTTACGCCCGGTATCGTCGACATCCACAGCCATCTTGGCGATTATCCGTCCCCCAGCGTCGAGGCGCATAGCGACGGCAATGAGGCGACCGACCCGACCACGCCCGAGGTATGGGCCGAACATAGCGTCTGGCCGCAAGACCCGGGCTTTACCCGCGCGCTGACCAATGGCGGCGTCACCAGCCTTCAGGTGCTGCCCGGCAGTGCCAACCTGATGGGCGGGCGTTCGGTCACGCTCAAAAATGTGCCAGCGCGCAGTGTGCAGGGGATGAAGTTTCCCGGCGCGCCATACAGCCTGAAAATGGCGTGCGGCGAAAACCCCAAGCGGGTTTATGGTGGGCGCGGGCGCGCGCCATCGACGCGGATGGGCAATTTCGCGGTCAATCGCGCGACATGGGCACGCGCGGTCGAATATCGGGCCCGGGTAGCGCGCGGTGAAACGGTCAACCGCGACCTCGCCATGGAAACGCTGTCGGGCGTGCTCGCGGGTGAGATATTGATCCAGAACCATTGTTATCGCGCCGATGAAATGGTCCAGGTGCTCGATATGGCGCGCGAGTTCGGCTATCGCATCACCGCGTTTCACCATGCGGTCGAGGCCTATAAGATTGCCGACATCTTGCGTGACAACCATGTCTGTGCCGCGATGTGGGCCGATTGGTGGGGCTTCAAGATGGAAAGCTATGACGCGATCCCCGAAAACATCGCGATGATGCACAACGCCGGAGCCTGTGCGATTGTCCATAGCGACGACGCCAACCAGATCCAGCGACTGAACCAGGAAGCGGCCAAGGCGATGGCGGCGGGGCGGCGTGCGGGCATCACCATCAGCGAGGCCGACGCGATGCGCTGGCTGACCATCAACCCGGCGCGGGCGATGGGGATCGACGCGATGACCGGCAGCCTAAAACCCGGCAAGATGGCCGATGTGGTGCTGTGGAATGGCAATCCGTTCAGCGTCTATTCGCGGCCCGAGCGGGTGTGGATTGACGGCGCGCTGCTGTTCGATGCCTATAACCCCGCGCTGCGCCCAGTTAGTGATTTCGAGCTGGGGCAAGTCGGCGAAGGGGACGTCAAATGAGGGGCGCATGGGGCATCCGGCGTGCCGCAGCGGCAGCGGCGGCTGGGCTGCTCGTTTGCACTGCGCCTGCATTCGCCCAAAACATAGCGATTATCAACGCCAAGCTGGTGATAGGTGATGGCAGTGCGCCGATTGACCATGGCACGGTCATCATCCGTGGTGGCCGCGTGGTCGCGGCGGGGGCAAATGTCACGGCTCCGCAAGATATTCAGCACATCGATGCCGCTGGTCGCTGGGTCACGCCAGGGATTGTCGCGGGGTTCAGCCGGGTCGGGTTGAACGAGGTTGACGCGGTGGACGGTAGCAATGACGCCGCCTCTGCGGCATCAATCTACGGCGCGGCAATCGACATCGCGCCCGCGCTCAACCCCTATGGCACAGCGATTCCGGTCAATCGGTTGAACGGCGTCACCCGCGCGCTGGTCTATCCCGGCGCAGCGGCCAGCCTGTTCAACGGACGCGGGGCGCTGGTCGATTTGGGTGGCGACGCCCATATGGTGACGCGCGCCGGCCTGTTTCAATATGTCGAGCTGGGCGAAAGCGGCGCAGCGCGCGCCGGGGGCAGCAGGCAGGCAGCGATATTGCATTTTCGTTCCTTGTTGATGGAGGCGCAGGATTTTGGCCGCAATCCATCGGCCTATGACGGGCGCAGCCGCGACGCCTTGCTGACCCGCGTTGATGCGAGCGCGCTGCTGCATGTGCTCGATGGCCGCGATCGGTTGTTTATCAAGGTCGAGCGCGCATCCGACATTTTGGCGGTCATCAATCTGCTGCGCGAGTTTCCGGGCATTAAACCGACGCTGGTCGGCGTCACCGAAGGGTGGACCGTCGCACCGCAAATCGCGGCGGCGCACATTCCGGTGATCGCATCGGCGCTCAATGACTTGCCCGACACGTTTGAACAGATTGCCGCGACCCAGAGCAATATCGGGCGGATGCAAATGTCCGGGGTGCAGGTGGCAATTGGGCTCGTCGATGACAATGAAACGCATAAATTGGGCTATGCGCGGCAATATGCGGGCAATCTGGTCGCCTTGACGCGGCTGCCGCGCGGACAGGGGCTGAGCTGGGATGCCGCCTTTGCTGCCATCACCTCTGGCCCAGCGATTGCTGCGGGTGTTGACGGCGAAATTGGCTCGCTGCTTGTCGGCCGCGTTGGTGATGTCATCATCTGGGATGGCGACCCGCTCGAACTGTCCAGCGCGCCAACCGCGGTCTATGTCGATGGCATTGCGCAGGAAATGGAGAGCCGCCAGACGCATTTACGCGACCGCTATCTCAATCCGGTCGAGGGGGCACTGCCAAACGCCTATGACTATTGATGTGCATATGATAGAGAGAGCGCAACGCATATAAGGGACACCGCTGTGAGTCCAATTTCCACACTTGCTTTTGCCTGTGCCAGCTTTGTTGGCAGCCATTTTGCGCTGTCGCACCCGTTACGCGGGCCACTGTCTGGCATGATGGGGGAGGGGGCGTTTCGCGGCCTTTATTCGCTGGTGGCCTTTGCCACTTTCGGCTGGATCATCTGGGCTTGGTTGGCGGTATCAGCGACGCCGCCCACCTATGTCGTCGGCGATCACGGGTGGATCGCCGCGAGCGTAGTAATGTGGCTGGCCTCGGTGCTGCTGGCGGGGTCATTCTTTGGCAATCCGGCGATGCCGTCGCCGGGCGCGTCCGCGATGGCGATGCGCAACCCGCTTGGTGTGTTTGCGATAACGCGCCACCCGATGATGTGGAGCTTTGCGCTATGGGCTATCGTGCACATGGCGCTGTGGCCGACACCAGAAAACCATGTGCTGAGCACCGCTATCCTCGCGCTCGCGCTGGGCGGGGCGGCGGGGCAGGATGGCAAGAAAGCGCGGGTTATGGGCGATGCGTGGCGCGGCTGGTGTCGCCGTACCAGCTTTTTTCCCTTTGCGGGCATTTTCA
>JBEBJX010000016.1:0-31153 GCA_040079655.1 Sphingopyxis sp.
GATTGATCGGGATAGAACAGGCGGTTGAACACCACCCAGTCAACTGCCCAGTCGAAAAGCACAACCACCGCCACGGTGGTCAGCACCGTTGACAAAAGCTGTGCCGGCCTTGGCTGGCCATCGAACGCCGCGACAGCGCGCGATGGCGCGCCTTTCAGCCATTGAATCAACTTCCCCATCACCGCCCCCATTTCGTTTTGCTCTGTTTTCCGAACCGCCCTTTGCGCGTGCCCGGCTTGCCCTCATTGCTGCGCCCCACCCGTGGCGCGCGCGATTGTTCGTGGGGCAGGCCCAGCTCGTCGGCCTCGAGTGCGCGGATTTCGTCGCGCAGCCGCCCCGCCTCCTCAAACTCAAGGTCACCCGCGGCCTTGCGCATCTTGCCCTCAAGCTCGGTGATATAGGCGCGCAGATTATGGCCGACCATGTGGGTCCGGCCGTCCTCAAGCTCGAGCGGCACCACCAGTCCATCACCTTGGCTGACGTGCGCCATAACATCGGCTATGCCGCGTTTGATGGTGGCGGGGGTGATGCCATGTTCGGCGTTATACGCCTCCTGCTTGGCGCGGCGGCGGTCAGTCTCGGCGATGGCGCGCTCCATGCTGCCCGTAATGCGGTCGGCATAGAGGATGACGCGGCCGTCAACATTGCGCGCGGCGCGGCCGATGGTCTGGATCAGGCTGGTCTCAGAGCGCAGAAACCCTTCCTTGTCGGCGTCGAGGATCGCGACCAGCCCGCATTCGGGGATGTCGAGCCCCTCGCGCAACAGGTTGATGCCGATCAAGACGTCATAGACGCCCATGCGTAAATCGCGGATCAACGCAATCCGTTCCAGCGTCTCGACGTCTGAGTGCATATAGCGCACCTTCAACCCCGCCTCGTGGCAATATTCGGTCAGATCCTCGGCCATCCTCTTGGTCAGCGTGGTGACGAGGGTGCGGTATCCGGCGGCCGCGACCGCGCGCGCTTCCATGATGAGATCATCGACCTGTTCCTCTATGGGCCTGATGATGACCGGCGGGTCGATGAGGCCGGTCGGGCGGATGACCTGTTCGGCGAAAACGCCCTGTGTCTTGTCCATTTCCCACGGCCCTGGCGTCGCCGACACAAACACGCTTTGCGGGCGCATCGCTTCCCACTCATAGAAGCGCAAGGGGCGGTTATCGATACAGCTTGGCAGGCGAAAGCCATATTCCGCGAGCGTGACCTTGCGCCGTTGATCGCCCTTGGCCATCGCGCCGATTTGCGGCACTGTCTGGTGACTTTCATCAACAAACAGCAGCGCGTTTTCAGGCAGATATTCGAACAAGGTTGGCGGCGGCTCGCCCGGCAACCGGCCGGTCAGGAAACGACTGTAATTTTCAATGCCGGCGCAGCTTCCGGTGGCGGCGATCATCTCGAGGTCAAAATTGGTCCGCTGCTCCAGCCGCTGTGCCTCTACAAGCCGTCCACTATCGGTGAGCTCTTTGTGCCGCACGCCAAGCTCATGTTTAATCGCAACGGTTGCTTGTTTGAGAGTCGGGCCGGGGGTCACATAGTGGCTGTTGGCATAGATGCGGATAGCATTGAGGCTCGCCACTTTTTTTCCGGTGAGCGGGTCGAACTCCGATATTTCCTCCACCTCATCACCAAAAAAGGCGATGCGCCACGCGCTATCCTCATAATGCGATGGGAAAATTTCCAAACTATCGCCGCGCACGCGAAAGGTGCCGCGGACAAAGGCCTGGTCATTGCGCTTATATTGCAGCGCAACCAGCTTGCGGATGATGTCCTGCCTGTCGGCTGTGTCACCGCTTTTGATGTCAAAAATCATCGCTGAATAGGTTTCGACCGACCCGATGCCATAGATGCAGCTGACCGAGGCGATGATGATGACGTCGTCGCGTTCGAGCAAGCTTCGCGTCGCGCTGTGCCGCATCCGGTCGATGGCCTCGTTCACCGAGGATTCCTTTTCAACATAGGTGTCGGTGCGCGGGACATAGGCTTCGGGCTGGTAATAATCATAATAGCTGACGAAAAACTCGACCGCATTGTCTGGGAAAAAGCTTTTGAACTCGCCGTAAAGTTGCGCGGCGAGGATTTTGTTGGGCGCGAGGATGAGCGCGGGCCGCTGCATCGTCTCGATCACCTTGGCCATGGTGAAGGTTTTGCCCGATCCGGTGACACCGAGCAGCACCTGATCCTGCTCGCCGTTTTGCGCTGCGGCCACCAGATCGGCTATTGCGGTCGGCTGATCGCCGGCGGGGGCAAAGTCGCTGACCAGAGTGAATGGCCTTCCGCCCTCGGCCTTGGGTGGGCGAGCGGGTCGATGCGGCACAAAATCGGCGGTGGATTCGGGGTCTTCGAGCGAAGTTCTAATAAGGATTGCCATGTTCCCTTTATGGCCTCATTATGCACTATGAGCAACATAGTGCGTTTTCAAGTCAGATGGCATCACCTGACGGCTTGGAAAACGCGGTAAGAAGGCTATTCTATGGCCTTAGCCATAGAGTCGCGTGCGCGGCCGGAAGGAAATGGGACATGAAAATCAAATTGGCCATCGCGGCATCGGCGTTGATGCTCGGTGCATGTAGCGACAACGAGCCGAGCAAGGCCGCGAGCAATGAAGAGGCGGTCAAGGCAGAGCTGGCGCAGGCACAGAGCCTGCAACCCGGCCAATATAGCAGCAGCGTTGAGATTGCGCGATTTGAGGTGCCCGGCATGCCCGCTGAGCAGGCCAAGATGATCAGCGGGATGATGTCATCATCGGCGGCGGTCGATAATAGCTATTGCCTGACCCCCGAACAGGCCGGGCGCGGTGGGCGCGATATGTTTGCCGAAATGGCCAAAGGCGGCGGCAATTGTCAATTCTCCGACTTTGATGTCGACGGCAGTCGGGTGAGCGGCCATTTGAACTGCACTGGCGGCCCGGCGGGCGCGGGCGGTGCCAATGCGGGCGCAGCTGGCACGCGCAGCGAAATGGCCATGACCGGAACCATGCGGCCCACCAGTTCTGATGTCCGCATGGTGATGACGATACATGACCCCAATATGCCCCAAGGCCGTGCGGAAATGGAAATGCATGTGACGACCCGCCGCACGGGGGGTTGCACCTCTGCCCCGGCAACTGCGGCGCAATGATAGAGAGACGAGGAGAATAACGATGATTGGTTATGTTACTTTAGGAACGTCAGACCCCGCCAAAGCGCATGCATTTTATGATGCGCTGTTGGGAAGCATCGGCGCGAAACGGATGATGGAGTTTGGTGATTTCGTGATGTGGGGCACCGGCTTCGACAAGCCAGGCGTGGCCATAACGCGCCCGCACGACGGCGGGGCGCAACACCCGGGCAATGGCACGATGACCGCGCTGGTGGTCGATGAACGTGCCAAGGTCGATGCGCTCCACGCCAAGGCGCTCGAACTTGGCGGAACATGCGAAGGTGCGCCGGGCCTGCGCGGTGACGAGGGGCCACAGGCTTTTTACGGCGCCTATTTCCGCGACCTCGACGGCAACAAACTGTGCGCTTTCCGCATGGGCCCTGCTTAGCAGTGGCGGGCCTTCTTGATCGGCGTTGGTTGCCGTTCGCTCTTGCCTTGCTGCTCGGCCTCACGGCGATTGGCGCGGCGTTGGTGGTTGGCGAGACATCAGCCGAGCAGGCACGGCTGGCGGCGCGGTGGACCGCGCGGGCGGGGCTGCCGCTATTCCTCACCGCCTATCTGGCGAGCAGCCTGCTTAGGCTGTGGCGCGGCGATGCCACGCGCGCATTGATGCGGCGGCGGCGGCAATGGGGGCTGGGCTTTGCACTGGCGCATAGCATCCATCTGGTTGCGCTGTTGGTCAACATTACCATCTTTGCGCCGCGTGCGCTGACCAGCCTGATCCCGGGCGGCCTTGTCTATGCGATAATCTATGCGATGGCGCTGACATCAAACGATGCGGCGATGCAGGCCATGGGCAAATGGTGGAAACGGCTGCATACGCTAGGCGTATATAGTATCTGGGCGGTCTATACACTCAGCTACGCTGGAAAACTCGCCAACCCCGACCAAATCATGGCGGGCGCGGTGCTGACACCCGTCATGCTCGGCGCGCTCGCTCTTCGGCTTTATGCCCGCTTTGGCCGCCGTGGCGCGGTCATGGCAACGCCCTGACGGCCGGACTGGCTTCGCACGCCACAATCCGCGCCTCGTCGATCGGCGGCGTGGTCGCTACGGGGGCGATCAGCCGCGCCTCGCCGATGCGCCATGCCGCAAACCGCGCCGCATCCGCCCCGGCGCACTGCATGATGAGGGCGAGCATGCGCGGCGGGCTATCGCGCGCTTCGTTTGACAGGCGGAATGTCCCCCAGTGGATGGGCAGCGTATGTGGGCGGCCCAGCCTGTTCCACAGCTGAACCGCCTGAGCCGGACCGATATGGCTGTCAATATGCATTTGGCCTGGGGCGAAACGGAACGCCCCGATGGGGAGCATGGCAAAGCGCACCGGAGGCACAGTTCCGTCGCTTAGCGGGATGGCGGCGGCCTCTCCCGCCCAGCGTCCATCGCCAAATCCGGTGTCACCTGCAAAGAAAACCCGCCCTGCTGGGGTGTCCACCACAAAGCTCGACCATAAAGCGCGGTTGCGATCAACGCCCCAGCGGCTCGACCAATGGTGGTTGCGGGTGACACGGACGGTGGCGGGGCCAACGCGGCTACTTGCGCCCCAATCCATGCCGATGGCACCGATGCCGTTTGCGCGCAGCAACGCATCATTGCCAAGCGGGGTGACGATCATCGGGTGGTCGCGGTTCCACAGTGCCTTTAGCGTTTCGATGTTGAGATGGTCGTAATGATTGTGGCTGACGACGATCAGGTCGATCTTGGGCAGGTCATTCAGGCGGATACCCGGATCCGTCACGCGCTGTGGCCCGATGCCGAACGGCCCGGCGCGGCTCGCCCAGATCGGGTCGGTCAGCATTGCAAATCCGCGGGTCTGGATCAGCACGCTGGCGTGGCCGATCCACGTCGCCGCCATCGTATCGGCGGCTATAGGCACACGGGTGCAGCGGTTCCAATTCTCAATATGCGCGCCGCCAGTCACCGGCAGACAGGGGGTCAGCGCGGGGTGCGGGTATCCCTGCGTCATCGCCACATGGTCGGGCCAGGGCGCGCGCCCCTCGCCCGTCACCATCCGCCGGATAAAGCCGATCCGACTGCCGCCGCTCGGCGGCGCTGCACTGTCCCCGCCATCGGGGTTGCTGAAATGGGCGCCGTCGAAGTGGGCGCTTGGCGCACCTCGATAATAGATGCGGTCTAAAAAGCGCGGAACAATGGCGATAGCCAGCAAGGTGAGGATGAGGATCCACACAAAGATTGTGGTCAGGCGGCGGGCGATAGTGACGATCAAGGTTAGGTTCTCCTCTGGTGCTACCCTATGCATAGCCGACGCGGCGGCTCTTACAATCCTCTGCGATGCGCGATAGGGTTGCGCATGGTCAAACACATCATCGTCGCGCTATTTTGCCTCGCTCTCCCCCTTGCGGCCACCGGACAAGGCAGCGCCCCGGTATTACCCCCACCAGATATGAGCGCCTCATCTGCCGCTATCGTTATCGCGTTTGACCGTACGGGCGCACAGCAGACGCGCGTGCTGCGCGGCTTTGCTGATCGCTCAACGCAGCGCCTTCTGACCGCAGATGATCCGGTGCGCGTCGCGTCCATCTCCAAATTGGTCACGGCGCTTGGCGCCATGCGGCTTGTCGACCAACGCCGCCTTGACCTGAACGCCGATGTCTCGCGCTATCTTGGCTGGCGGTTGCGCCACCCCGCGCATCCCGATCGCCCGATCACGCTCGCCATGCTGCTGGGGCATCGCTCTGGTTTGGTTGATGGCGTGGATTATGTCCTGCCGCTCGATGCCGACCTTGAAACTGTGCTGGCCAATCCGGCGGCGTGGGATCGCTCCCGTGCTCCGGGTGGCGCGTTCGCCTATGCTAATATCAACTTCCCCGTCATCGCGGCGGCGATGGAGGGGGCGACAGGCGAGCGGTTCGACGCGTTGATGGCACGGGTGGTGTTTCGCCCGCTCGGCCTTGACGCCTGTTTCAACTGGACGATGTGCTCAGACGGAGCGGCGGCGCGCGCTGTTACGCTGCTGCGCCCCAATGGCGATGTGGCGCGCGATGCGCCCCAATCCCTATCAAGCTCTGCCAGGCCAGCCTGCCCAGTAGTGCCAGCGCGTGACGGCTCATGCGATCTCACCACCTATCGCCTGGCCCACAGCAGCGCTACCTTTTCGCCGCAAGGGGGCTTGCGTATTTCGGCGCGCGGGCTGGTGCGGATTGGCGAGATATTACTGCGCGAAGGCGACCGCTTCATCACCCCGCGCAGTTTTCGCCGGATGACCGCGGTGGGCCGCGTCGATGCCTTACCCGCTGCGGTTGGTGAAGGCGGAGAGGGCAGCTTTTTCTGTCGCTACGGCCTTGCCCTGCATCAACTCGCTACGGCGCGCACGGGTTGCCGCGATGATCCCTTTGGCGATGGGGTGACGCGGATTGGCCATTCGGGCGATGCCTATTCGCTGCGCGCGGGCCTGTTCGTCGATCCGCTGTCGGGCACCGGCACTATGTGGTTCATCACTCAGTTGGCTGAAACGGGCGAGCCGCTGGGCGCGCGTTCGGCCTTTACCGCTGCCGAAGAGGCGTTACTTGCCGAAGCGAGGGTGGCGATCATTCCGGTATCTCGAAGGCGCTAACCCCTCGGCCTCCCCTTAATCAGCGCCACCGTCGCCGCGTTCATCGCGGTATAGATGCCATAGAGGATTAGCGCGATGAACCAGCGCCCCTGTGCCATCCACAGCGCCCCCAAAAACAGCCCGAACTCCAGCACATAGGTCGAATGGCGTCCCAGCACGCGGCGCATCGGCGCGGTCGCCGTTTCGACCATCGGGTGCCCGCTTTCCAGCATCCATCGGTGCATGGCAAAATTGCCGGCTCCGGCGAATAGGATGACGATGGTGGCGATGAGCATGGGTGCGCTATGCAGTGGATGCGCGCGGGCGTCTAGGGCGCGGTCTCACTTAAAAAGGCTCACGGAAAAGTCATTGAACTTCGATGAAGACAGTATGGAAGATAGGCAGTCGATCGCAAGTGAAGCGTCTACGACGAGACAAAACGCCTCCATGGAGCCAGAGCCTGTTGAGCCACCGTCGCAATGACCCAATCCTAACCAGCCGAGTTCATTATTAAGAAAGTCTTCTAGTGCATGGCGTCGGTTTAAATCATCAGTGCTACCAAAACCATCTACTCTGCTACTAACAACTAGTGTCCTGTGGCGTGACATGGGTAGCGTTTTGAATCCGGCGCTTTTCGTATCTTTGCGCCATAGGTTAAGCATCACTTGCTGCGCCTCATCACCAATGACGCGTTCTGTCGAATGCTCTCCTTGGCTGCCGCATTGCCCCTGATGCTGAACAATATTATCGCCATCACTCCACGCTTCGCGATATTCGAGTCCATTTGCAGTTTTGCGATAGAACTTGAAGCCCGTCGGTTCGGTTTGCGGATTGCACATCTGCTTCGAATAATTCTTGGCCTGTTCGGGTGGTACCATGACTATCCGCCTAGAGCCCGATTTGATCATTCCGGCGGTGCCCGAATAGCTAATCTGACAAGGGGTTGCGCTCAAGCCTTCAAACATCAAAAAAATCGGCCTGACGGGCCAAATGATCTCAGGGCAATTGTCGGTTGCAATGGCGCTAGCCCTGCCGATTAGTTTAAGGATTATCGCGCGCTCTTCCTCGCTGATACGAGTCTTGTGGATTGCCAGCGCGCCCCGCGACATAGCGTCGGCATAGGCTGATACACGGTCTGCCCATGCTGTGCTTGTCCAATCAGCATATTGGATCGCGGCTACAGCATAAAAGGTGCCAGTCGCCTTATCGTAGCTCCCGCTGCCTTTCTGCTTTGCTATGCCGGTGATCGGATGGTTAAGCGAAAGTGAGAAAGCTAGCTTGGCGATATTCAACATCGGGGACAAGCTGTTGGAAGCGCTTATCAACGCTTGGCCAAATATTTGTTCCATTTGCCTGATGGTGGCGCTCACCTCTGCCGTGGCATGAGTGACATGTGCAAAGACAGAAAAGCCCGTCACTGTTGAGGTGGCTATCTCTTTCAGGTGCTTAACCATTGGTTACCCCCCACCCTCCAACAACCCTTCCTCGGCGATCTTTTTCTGCCACAGTGCCGGCGCGGTGACGTGGACATTGGTCCCCTTGCTATCGACCGCGACGGTCACCGGCATATCCTTGACCGTGAACTCGTAAATCGCCTCCATTCCCAAATCGGCAAAGCCCACCACCTTGGCCTCTTTGACCGCACGGGCGACGAGGTAAGCCGCGCCGCCGACCGCCATCAGATAGGCGCTGCCATGCGCGGCAATGCTGGCCGTCGCGGTGGGGCCACGCTCGGCCTTGCCGACGCTGGCGAGCAGGCCGAGGTCGAGCATCATGTCGCTAAATGCGTCCATCCGCGTTGCCGTGGTCGGGCCGGCGGGGCCAACCGCCTCGTCACGAACGGGGTCAACCGGGCCGACATAATAAATGACGCGTCCGGCAAAATCGACGGGCAGTTCCTCGCCCTTGGCCAACATATCCTTGATCCGTTTGTGCGCGGCGTCGCGCCCGGTCAGCATATGCCCGTTGAGCAGCAATCGGTCGCCCGGCTTCCACCCCTGCACTTGCTCTGGCGTCAATGTGTCGAGGTTAACACGGATCGCGGACGCATCGGGTGCCCATTCGACCTTTGGCCAATCGTCGAGGTTGGGCGCTTCGAGAAGCGCGGGGCCAGAACCGTCGAGCGTGAAATGGGTGTGGCGGGTCGCGGCGCAATTAGGGATCATCGCCACCGGTTTGGAGGCCGCGTGGGTCGGATAATCCATGATCTTGACGTCGAGGATGGTCGATAGCCCGCCCAGCCCCTGTGCCCCGATGCCCAGCGCATTGACCTTGTCAAAAATCTCGACGCGCATCGCCTCCATGTCGTTTGCGGGGCCGCGCGCTTTTAACTGCGCCATGTCGATGCTGCCCATCAGGCTTTGTTTAGCGAGCAGCATTGCTTTTTCTGCGGTGCCGCCGATGCCGATCCCCAGCATGCCCGGCGGACACCAGCCAGCGCCCATTTGCGGCACCATCTCCAACACCCAATCGACGATGTTCTCCGACGGATTGAGCATTTTGAACTTGGCCTTATTTTCGCTCCCCCCGCCTTTGGCCGCAACATCGATATGCACTTTGGCCCCCGGCACCATTTCGACATGAAGCACCGAGGGCGTATTATCGCGGGTGTTGACGCGGCTGAACGCGGGGTCGGCAAGGATCGAGGCGCGCAGCTTATTCTCAGGGAGCAGATAGGCGCGGCGCACCCCTTCATCGATCACTTGCTGCAATGATCGCGGACTACCCAGTACGCATTCCTGCCCCCATTGGACAAAGACGGTAACGATACCGGTGTCCTGACAGATCGGTCGGTGCCCCTCTGCGCACATCCGGCTGTTGGTCAGGATTTGGGCGATGGCGTCCTTGGCCGCCGGGCCTTGCTCGGCCGCATAGGCGTCGCCCAGCGCGCGGATATAGTCCATCGGGTGAAAATAGCTGATATATTGCAGCGCATCGGCGACGCTGGCGATCAGATCCTCTTCGGTGATGATGACGCGCATGGTGGCCTCCTCGATAGGCTACTCCCATACGCCTCCCTCTTTGTGCGTCAACAGTTGCGCTCACCGTTCACTGGTGGCACCAGTGCAGAATGACTAATGTGACCCCCACCGACCCCGACTTGGCGCGTTTTTTGGCGAAGGAGATGGGGGTTGATGCCCCAGCTGTTGGGGCGCGAAGCTGGACGACGCGCGG
The DNA here is from genome assembly GCA_040079655.1 of Sphingopyxis sp. Lineage (GTDB taxonomy): Bacteria > Pseudomonadota > Alphaproteobacteria > Sphingomonadales > Sphingomonadaceae > Sphingopyxis. The sequence continues at coordinate 9,866 of JBEBJX010000016.1, forward strand.
CCCCATATGGATATGGCGCGGCAATGGAGAAGGCCAGCCGCCAAAGGCCGCCTGGTATTTCCTGACCATAGCGGGCGAGGTGGCGCAGGCTATTCGTCTCAGTGCGGGCCGCGCCAATGCGGGGCAAAAGCGCGGCTTTGGCTCGGTGCGGGTTACCGCGACCATCGGCGCGAGCGTCTGGCAGACATCGCTGTTCCCGGCTAAGGAACTGGGGGGCTATCTATTGCCGCTGAAAGCCGTTGTCAGAAAAGCAGAACATCTGGAGGCCGACGCAGAGGCTGACGTCACCATCACCATCGCGGGGTAATTGGCGTCACCACGCCCGCGCCCCTCTCAATCACTTCCGCCGCATCGAGGCACAGATCATCGCGGAACCGCGCGCCGCCCACCAGCACGCCGATGGGCATCCCGCTCGCGCCATCGCGCCCCGCCGGAACACAGGCCGATGGCAGGCCAAGCAGGTTGGCGGGCGTGACGGGGCGGAACATCTCGGTTGTCGCAGCCGCTCCCTCGGGCGTTGCCGCGTCAAAGCCATGTTCAAAAGGCAATTGGGTCCAGGTCGGGGTCAGGACAAGCGGATAGCCGGCGTGAAACAGCGACCAAGCGCGCGCAATGCCATCGCGCTGTGCATAAAGCTGCGACATCTCGGCCGTATCCTTGACTGGCTCGGTCGCGGCATTGGCGGCGGTTAGGAACGCCATCGCGTCCGGCCCCATCATCGCTGACAGTTGCGGCAGCATGCACGACATATCGCCAAGCAAGAAACGCGACCAACACTCTATCGCCGCTTCGTAATCGGGCGGGCAGGCCTCGGTCACATCATAACCCGCATTGGCCAGCGCATCGGCGGCGGCCCGAACCGTGGCGGCGATGATGGGGTTGGTTGAGCCACCCGGTGGCTCTGGCACCACCGCCACCTTGATCGCTCCATCAATCGGCTTGCCGGCAAAAGGCATGTCAACCGACCATGGGTCGCGCGGGTGGGCACCGTTCAATATTTGCAATCCCAGCCGCACATCGGCCACGCTCCGCGCCATTGGCCCATGGGCGAGCATTGCCTGAAACGCCATCAGCCGATTTTCGGACGGCACATAGCCCGCGTCGGGTACCCGGCCTTGTGTTGGCTTGATGGATGCTATGCCGCATGCATTGGCGGGGTTGCGCAGCGACCCGCCTATGTCATTGCCCAGGCCGATCGGGCTCATGCCGCTGGCGATTGCCGACCCTTCGCCGCCGCTCGACCCGCCGGCTGTTCGGCCCTGGTGCCATGGGTTGCGGGTCAGCCCATGCAGCGATGAGTCGGTGTGCACCCGCAATCCCATGTCGGGTAAATTGGTGCGGCCAATCGGAATCGCGCCCGCGCTGCGCATCCGCTCGACAATCGGCGCGTCGGCGGGGACAACCGCCCCTGCCAGCGCTGGCACCCCCCATGTCGTTGGCAGTCCGGCCATGTCGATATTCTCTTTGACCGTGAACGGCACGCCGTGGAGCGGGCCGAGCGCTGCGCCTGACGCTTGCTTGGCGTCGGCTGCTGCGGCTCCTGCTCGCGCTTCGTCAGCCAGCACCCGGACAATGGCATTGAGCGCGGGGTTAACCGCGTCAATGCGCGCCAAATGCGCTTCGATCACTTCAGCAGATGTTGTTTCGCGTGCCGCGATGCGTGCGGCCAATGCGCTTGCCGATTGCTGCCAGACTTCACTCATCAATCCCTGCTCCTAATTTCCTTGGGGACATCATTGGGGCATGGAGAAATATCACGCCACTGGAAAATATTTTTGTTCCCTGTTCGGTCCCTTGCCGCGTGGATAAACTATGGATCTTCCGCGCGTCGCTGCGTTGCAGCAAAATTAGCTGTGCGACAAAGCGGGGCTAATGAGCGGTGAGTTGAGTCATAAATAGTTCATTAAACATATTGCGTCCCACACTGGTTGTGCCACTATAGCTAGTGGGTCAGCTGGTGAGGGCACCCTACAGATAGTGTTTGCGTGCGCGGTTGCCGGATGCGGAAGCCGACGGGAGATGGGTTTTAACCCCTTTTTTCCGCAACCTAGCTGCGTGCTCCTCTTTCGTTGAGGCCGCGGCGGATCGGGGGGGTCTCGATTCGAACATAAATGGAACATAGGGGTGGCGAATCATCGCCAACCTCGGCAATATGATGGGCGGTGCGTGATTCGCGAGACAAGTCGCGGCGGGCATCACAGGGGGCGGATATGGATTTACGCGATACACGCGACGAAGGATCGACGAACGTGGCAGCACAGGTGGATGAACGGCCGGTTACACCAGACGCGGCGATGGCGGCTATTGCGGCTGCGGGCGGACTAAACCCTGCGGAACCACTCGATTCCAAGACGGTGGCCGTGCGCCGCTTTGACGTTGTGACTGATGCGTCACGCGATGTTTTGTTGACCGAGTTCGGCAAGGACACGTTGCAGGATCGCTACCTCCTGCCGGGCGAGAGCTATCAGGATCTGTTCGCCCGTGTTGCGGCGGCTTATGCCGATGATGAAGCGCATGCGCAGCGCGTCTATGATGCCATCTCAAAACTGTGGTTCATGCCCGCCACGCCCGTCCTTTCCAACGGCGGCACTGGCCGCGGCTTGCCGATCAGCTGCTACCTCAACAGCGTGGACGACAGCTTGGAAGGGATCGTCAACACGTGGAACGAAAATGTCTGGCTGGCGTCACGCGGCGGCGGCATCGGCACTTATTGGGGCAATGTGCGCGGCATCGGCGAGCCGGTTGGCCTCAATGGCAAAACCAGCGGGATCATTCCGTTCGTTCGCGTTATGGACAGCTTGACCCTCGCCATCAGCCAGGGTTCGTTGCGTCGCGGCTCGGCGGCCTGTTACCTTGACATCAGCCACCCCGAGATTGAAGAGTTCCTCGAAATCCGCAAGCCGTCTGGCGATTTCAACCGCAAGGCATTGAACCTGCACCATGGTGTCCTCATCACCGATGCCTTTATGGAAGCGGTGCGCGACGGCAAAGAGTTCGCGCTGCGTAGCCCCAAGGACGGATCAACCCGCGCCCGTGTCGATGCGCGCAGCCTGTTTCAGAAACTGGTTGAAAACCGCTTGGCGACGGGCGAGCCCTATATCATCTTCATCGATCAGGTGAACCGGATGATGCCGCGCCACCACCGCGAGCTGGGCCTCAAAGTCTCGACCTCAAATCTGTGCAGCGAAATCACGCTTCCCACCGGCCGCGACCATCTGGGCAATGATCGCACCGCCGTTTGCTGCCTCTCCAGCCTCAACATGGAAACATGGGACGAGTGGAAGGACGACAAGGGCTTTGTCGAAGACATCATGCGCTTCCTCGATAATGTGCTGCAGGACTATATCGACCGCGCCCCGCCCGAAATGGCGCGCGCCAAATATAGCGCGTCGCGCGAACGCTCCGTTGGCCTCGGCGTCATGGGCTTCCACTCCTTTCTCCAGGCGCGCGGCTTGCCGTTTGAAGGGGCGATGGCCAAGGCGTGGAACCTCAAGGTGTTCCGTCACATCCGCGAACAGGTCGATACCGCATCGATGATGCTGGCGCAGGAGCGGGGCCCGTGCCCCGACGCTGCTGACCAAGGGGTGATGGAACGGTTCAGCTGCAAGATGGCGATCGCGCCGACCGCGTCGATCAGCATCATCGCTGGCGGCACCAGCGCCTGTATCGAGCCGATCCCAGCCAACATTTACACCCATAAAACACTGTCGGGCAGCTTCTCGATCAAGAACCCGCACCTTGAAAATCTGTTGATCGCCAAGGCCAAAAATGCCGATAGCGTGTGGAACAGCATCCTTGAGCGCGGGGGCAGCGTGGCGCATCTCGATTTCCTCAACCAGGAGGAAAAAGACACCTTCAAAACCAGTTTCGAGATTGATCAGCGCTGGCTGCTTGAGCTCGCGGCGGACCGCACCCCCTATATCGACCAGGCGCAGTCATTGAACCTGTTCATCCCCGCCGATGTCGAGAAATGGGATCTGATGATGCTCCATTACCGCGCGTGGGAACTCGGCATCAAATCGCTTTACTATCTGCGCTCGAAATCGGTCCAGCGCGCGGGGTTCGCGGGCGGGGTTGAGGCCGATAACACCGCCGAAGCCCCGGTTTACGAGGTCGAAGTCACCAAATATGACGAATGCCTGGCGTGCCAGTGAGAAAATGAATTTCACCGACCTACCCTATGTGTTCCTAATTGGTATCGTTGCGCTGATTTTGGGAGTTTTGCTTCGGGTCGCCCCAAAGCCCATGGAGGATTTTTTTGAGTTAGACGCAAAGAAATCCTCGGGGTGTCTGTTCTGGACTGCGGGTATTGCGCTCGGAATATGTTTTGCTTTTGGCCTATTCGCAGCCGCTGTGATTTTTTTGATCGCTGGTCCGGGCAATTAGACAGTGAATTGAATTTGGAGTTTGATAAATGTCCCTGACCGAAGCGCGCAACCAGTATAAGCCCTTTGAATATCCCTGGGCCTATGATTTTTGGAAGCGCCAGCAACAGATCCACTGGATGCCAGAGGAAGTGCCTTTGGGCGAGGATTGCCGCGACTGGGCGCAAAAACTCTCGGATCATGAGCGCAACCTGCTCACCCAAATCTTTCGCTTTTTCACCCAGGCCGATGTCGAGGTGCAGAATTGCTATCACGAACAATATGGCCGGGTGTTCAAACCTACGGAAGTTAAGATGATGCTGGCGGCGTTCAGCAACATGGAAACCGTGCACATCGCGGCCTATTCGCACCTGCTCGACACCATCGGCATGCCCGAAAGCGAATATGGCATGTTCCTTCAGTATAAGGAAATGAAGGACAAGCACGACTATCTCAACACCTTTGGCGTCGACACCGACGAGGATGTCGCGCGCACATTGGCGATGTTCGGCGGCTTTACCGAGGGGCTGCAACTGTTCGCGTCTTTCGCGATGTTGATGAACTTTCCGCGCTTTAACAAGATGAAGGGCATGGGGCAGATCGTCACCTGGTCGATCCGCGACGAGAGCCTGCATTGCGAGGGGATAACGCGGTTGTTCCACGCTTTTTGTGCCGAGCGCGATTGCCTGACCCCGGCGGTGCGCGATGACATCCTCGATTGCTGCCAGAAAACTGTGCGATTGGAGGATGCGTTCATCGACCTCGCGTTTGAACAGGGGCCAGTGCCCGGCATGACGCCCAAGGAGATCAAACGCTACATCCGCTATATCGCCGATTGGCGGCTGGGACAGCTGGGGTTCAAACCGATTTACATGATCGACGAACATCCACTGCCGTGGCTGGCGCCGCTGCTCAATGGGGTTGAGCACGCCAATTTCTTTGAAACCCGCGCCACCGAATATAGCAAGGCCGCGACCCGCGGCGACTGGAACCAGGTGTGGGGCAGCTTTGACACGCGCCAGAACGCCAAATCGAGCGGCGATGGTGCGGCCCCTGCGATAAACGATGACGGCGAAGACATGTTCAAAGCGGCTGGGATTGTGGCGGGGTAGGGGCGGGTAGGCAGCGATTTCCAGCTTACACCCTTAAAATCTTCTCCATCGCCTTGCCCTTCGCCAGTTCGTCGATCAACTTGTCGAGATAGCGGATTTCACGCATCAGCGGCTCTTCTATTTCCTCAAGTCGCACGCCGCATACCACGCCGGTAATCAGCTCTCGCGCAGAATTCATAGCCGGGGCCTGCCCAAAGAAATGCTCGAAGTCGGTCCGCTTGTCGATCTGGGCCTGCAAGCCTTTTGCGTCATACCCCGTCAGCCAGCTGATGATCTGATCGACCTCGGCCTTCGTGCGGCCCTTTTTCTCTGCTTTGGCGATGTAGTGGGGATAAACGCTCGCAAAGCTCATGCGATAAATGCGGTGTGTTGCCACCCCTAGATCACCCAGCTGCCCGGGTTGGGCATGGGGATGCGTTTTTGCGCGTTGATGAGCGACAGCACGCAACGCACAATCACCAGCGCTGCGACCGCCATCAGAATGAAAATGCCGATCAGCACGATTGTCAAAATGACGCCGATGATACTGCCAGCAAGCCCGATCCAGAAGGTGTTGATCAGATATTGATAATGACTGCTTTCCCAATCGCCGTGAGTCTCGCCCTTCCACACAAAGGCGAGGATGAGACCAACGAGGCCAGTTACACCGCCTGTGATGAGCGAGCCGATATAGCAAAGTGCGATGATCGTCGGGTGGTTGAGGTCAAATCCGCCAGCTGGCGTTGAATTGGGGGTTGGCTCTGGTTGGTTCACGGTGATAGGTTTCCTTAAAATGTCGGCGGCCATCGTTGGGCGCAATGCACTTCGGCCTTGAGCGACACTATGCCATCATCCGCAAGACATTCAACCCCGGGGGACTGGCCGGGCCAGGCCCACTTGCCAAGCATTTTTGTTTCTGGTATGTTCTGTTGCAACAGGCAAATGGAGATAGAGCGATGTTGACCGGCGGCTGTCATTGCGGGGCAATTCGGTATCAGGCGGAGGGCGAGGCACAGCATCACGCGCTGTGCCATTGCAGCGATTGCCGCCGCTGTGCCGGCGCGCCTGCGGTGGCGTGGATCGCCTTTGCCGACGACGCGGTTACGGTGACGCAGGGCGAGCCAGCCGTCTATGCGGGCAGCGAGCATGGCCGCCGCCATTTCTGCATCCAGTGCGGCACCGGCCTGTTTTACACCAATGCCGCGATGCTTCCGGGGATCATCGATATTCAATCGGCGACGCTTGACGATGCGGGGGCCCACGCGCCCGGTGCGCATATTCAGGTGGCCGAGCGGCTCGACTATATGGCGCACCTTGGCGATATGCCCGAGTTTGCGCGCTATCCGGGGATGGAGTGACGCCGCGCGCGTTTCTAGCTGCCCTTTCCCATCGGCAGGCCGACGGGGGTGCGAGTGGGAAAGACCAGATAACGCCGCGCGCGTTTACGCGTGGGAAAGACCAGAGATAACGCCGCGCTGGCTTGCCAGTGGGCGAGCGATAAGGCACCGCCTTTGATTTAGGACAATGTGATCGCCGCTCGGCGCCGCATATTGGGCTCAGCTAATAAGGAGCTCGCCATGACGCACGTCGCCCATGAATTGTCCCAAGAATTTCCAGATGCAAGCATGGCAATTGCTCATCTGCGCGAGAGTGACGCGCACTTCGCCCGACTGGCTGATCGTCATCATGCGTTAAACCGCGAAATTCATCGCATCGAAAGCGGGGCAGAGGCCGCTTCGGATCAAAGGGTTGAAGCTCTGAAGAAAGAGCGGCTGAGCTTGTTAGACGCGCTTTCCGCGCTGATTGCGAAGGGTCAACGGGCGATGCCGCATTTGACTTCGGTCAAAGACGGATGAGCGCGATCGCGCCAAGGTGAGCCTGACATTCATCTGAGACGTTATTCATCTGAGCCAAGGAGACACAATGGACAATCCACTGACACAGGCGCCCGTGCTATTATTTTCGGGCATGATGGCGGCTTTTATGCTCGTCACTTTGTTCGTTTCGATTGACGACGCGCGTCGCCGCCCCTGATCAGATAACTTCACATAGCTTTGTTAGGGCCGCACAAGCGGGCCCTGACCACGCCCTCCTCCACTGCCCGGCCATCAATCCAATGGCTGGGCATTTTTTTGCGATCTAGAGTGAGTTCGATAGAATCTGTTCCGATTCAATCTGAATGAAACGGACTCTAGGCCAGTCAAACAGAAGAGCGAGCGAACAACAGCTTTGGCGAAGAGGGGTAAAGGGAGTGGTGATCAGGGCAGGGGGTTACGAGCAAACCAGCGCTGCGCCCCTATCAGCAACAGGACGGAAACAGCCTCGGCGATCATAGACGTGCGGATCACGCCTTCGCACGGGTCGCCCATCATCACCCCAATCGCGCGGCCCAAAAGCGCCATTCCAAACAATCCGGCGGGCACAAACAGCCAATGATGCAATTCGGGCCTGAGTGCCGCCCAACCCGCTGCGATGGCTGATACGATAAAGAATGCTGACAGGTCAGCGCGGATTGTGTTCATGGCGACGGCGTTGCCAGTAATTCCGAAAAAATCGCTATAACTGCTGGGGTCGCTCAACCCCGTCAGCCCGGTCCAGCCAAAATAAATAGCCCATAGTGCCACTGCACCCCTGATGATCCAGTGCATATTCATTCTCCCCAGAGTTTTGATCTAGTGTTCGATTCTGACCTTTGCATCCCCTTGCGATAGCGGGCGCGCGTAAATGTCATAATCATCAGAACCACTAGTAAACCTTGATTCTAGCGGAACTTTTGAATTGAACATTTGAACCAGAGCGTGGCCACCCCAAGGAAATCATATGCTCAATTCGTTCCACTAGGTGGCAAGCTAACCGTGCAGTTATGCTTGTCAATGCCGTGACAATAATGTGCGCGCCTGACCAGCCAGCTGTGCCAACATAGCGGGCGATGGTGATGGGCTCGATTGCGCCCGCGACACAAAGGTGCGAAATTGCTGGACACGCAGTTGGTTGCGCGACAGCCAATCACCGGTTGCGGCCTCGGCAGAGCCACCGAGCCTCGCAATAGTTTCCAAGCGCATTTGCTGAAAATCGCGGGCGAGCCCAGCAACCAAAAGCCGCTCCCAAGGATCGGTCGGGCTCAACTGCATTGCCGCGCCTTGGGCCCAATCCAGCCCCGTTGCATGGCCAAAGGCCGTAAAGGCGCGCGTTACGCCTTCTGGCTCGACCCCCTGTGCACAGGCCAAGGCGACAATGCCAACGGCGCCGTCAATTTCAGCCAGGTGAACAACAGAGGCTGCGATGTCTTTGCTCGCGCCTTTGGCGATCAGCCGCTGCGCAAAGGCGTTTGCCTGATCACGCCCCTGCGCCAACAATAATTTACTGCCTAATCTGTCAAGCCTATCTATGCCAGGCGCCAAATCAGCTACGCATTGCGCCAGCGAACGCGATGCGACACCATTGCGGATGAGGTCGGCCATATGCGCGCGAACCTCAATCGCGACCTCGCAATAGAGCATCAAGCGCACGTCTTCGCTTGTGTCGGCTTCATCAAGGGCTCTCCATAACGTATCGAGATGAAATAATTTTTCCGCGACAACAAAGGCTTCAACAACGTCGGAGAGGCCGACGCCTTCTTCTTCGGCCAGTTCAAATGGGTGTGTTAATCCCATACGATTGATGAGGCGGTTCGCGACTTTCGTGGCGACAATGGCGTTGCGCAGTTGATGGGAGAGTATGGCGCCGCTGTGCCCCTGTACCATGGGGGCCGGGAATGCAGCCAGCAATTCAGCATCCATCAGCGGATCATCGCCAAGCTGCGCACCTTCGGCGGCGGCCTGTAATGCCAATTTCGCAGTTGATAAAATGACCGCCAATTCGGGCCGCGTCAGCCCGCGTTGTTCCATGGTGCGGCGCATCAGCGCTTCGTTGGGTGCGATCCCCTCTACCGCGCGATCGAGGTGGCCAGAGGCTTCAAACTGCTCGATCAGCCGCAATATAGACGGCATTGCGGAGGCGCCGCCGCATTCGGCTATCGACAGAGCCAGCGCCTGCAAACGGTTATCATTCAGCACCAGGCTGCCCACCTGATCGGTCATCTTGGACAATAATATATTGCGATCACCATCGCTTAGTGCGGCGTCGCGCACTTCTTTGTTGAGGGCGATCTTGATATTCACTTCATTATCCGAACAATCGACCCCGGCGCTATTGTCGATAAAGTCGGTGTTGATGCGGCCGCCATTTGCAGCAAAGACGATCCGCGCTGCCTGGGTAATGCCAAGATTGGCTCCTTCGCCAATGACCTTGGCGCGGACGGCTTGTGCATCGACGCGCAGGCGATCATTAGCGGGGTCGCCAACGTCGGCATTATTCTGCTCGGCGGCCTTTACATAGGTGCCAATGCCGCCAAACCAGATCAGGTCGACTTCGGCTGTTAAAATGGCCGACATAAGGGCGGCTGGCTCTATTTCTTCGGCCTCCAGCCCCAAGGCCGCGCGCGCTTCGGGCGAAAGCGCAATCATTTTTTGATTGCGCGGGAATATGCCCCCACCCTTGGATAATATTTTGGTGTCAAAATCGGCCCAGCTAGAGCGTGGAAGCGCAAACAATCGCGCCCGTTCGGCAAAGCTGCGCGCCATATCTGGGTCGGGGTCGATGAAGATGTGCCGATGATCGAACGCTGCGACCAGTTTGATGGATTTAGACAGCAACATGCCGTTGCCAAAGACATCGCCCGACATGTCGCCAACCCCGACGGTGCGAATGGCGTCGCTTTGCGCATCAAGGCCCATTTCGCGGAAATGGCGCTGCACAGAAATCCATGCGCCTTTCGCGGTTATGCCCATGGCCTTGTGATCATAGCCATTGGAACCGCCGCTGGCAAAGGCATCGCCCAACCAAAATCCGCGCTCGATCGCTATGGCATTGGCGATGTCAGAGAATGTGGCTGTGCCCTTGTCAGCCGCGACCACGAAATAGGGGTCCGGATCATCACGAATGACAATCCCGGCGGGATGCACTGTGCTACCATCGATGAGATTATCGGTGATCGACAATAGGGTGCGGATGAAAATACGGTAGCATTCGGTTCCCTCGGTCAGCCATGCGTCGCGATTGGTCGCAATGTCGGGCAATTGCTTGGGGTAAAATCCGCCCTTGGCCCCCGTGGGGACGATCACAGCATTTTTAACACGTTGCGCCTTCATCAACCCCAGAATCTCGGTGCGAAAATCGTCGCGCCGATCCGACCACCTCAGGCCCCCGCGGGCAATTGGCCCCGCGCGTAAATGGATGCCTTCAACGCGTGATGAATAAACAAAAATTTCGCGCCACGGCAATGGACGCGGCAAACATGTTATCGCGTGACTGTCGAGCTTGAATGCCAGCGCTTCGTCAGCCGATGGGGCAAAGGCGTTAGTGCGCAAAGTCGCTTCGATCACCGCCTGCATCAAACGCAAAATGCGATCCTCGTCAATGGCAGCGACTTTGCCTAACCCTGCAATAATGGCGGCTCTGGCAGCGCCCGCCTTGATTGTTGAAACCTGTTTGGGGTGGTGAAGCGCGATGAACAGATCGACCAGACCGCGCGTGACATCTGGTGCGCCGCGCAAGGCACTGACAAATGTCAAAAGCCCGTAATTGGCCCCGGCCTGCCGCAGATAACGGAACCATGATCGCAGCCAGACAATAGCATGCGGCGCAACGCCCGCCTGTAATATCAGTTGGTTAAATGCGTCATTTTCCGCATGCCCCATCAAAACGTTGGCAATAGCCACCTCGATAATGCGAGCTCTCTCGGGGTTGTTGGCGTGATCCATACCGCTATGGTCCGCATCGAGCAGAAAATCTTGCACATGCTCTTCGCGTTCGCCCACAGCTTGAGCCTGAAGCGATGTCGGCACCTCTTCAACCACGGTAAATCCAAAATTTTCGAGCGCAGGGACCACGCCCGACAGAGGCAAGGCGCCAATGACGCTATAAACTTTTAACCGCAGGCGATTGTCCCCACCTGACGAAACCAGCTGAACCGTATCAGCCGACCCAAGGTGATTAATCCGCACATCAATGGTGCGATTTTCATTGAGATCGCGAATCCGCAATATATCGAGCGCAGCCTCTTCCGGGCTGTGCGATAGCCGATAGGCGGCAGGGAAACGCGCGGCAAAGCGGGCAGCGAGAACCGATGCACGGCCTTCGCCTAGCTCAGACAAAGCTACCTCTACCCCTGAAACCCAGCCACGGACCATCCGTTCAAGCTGATGATCGAGCGCCTCTGCATCGGGTGTCGCGCCATCACGAATATCGATGGCATAGCGCAACAATGCCGCCCCGCCATCCTCCATCGCGATGCTCCAACTCAGCACCCTGCCCTTTGTGCTTTCGGTCAACATGGCCTCGATTGCAAGGCGGCGGGCTGTCGACACTTCGTCGCGTGGGAGCCAGACAAAGGCGAATAAGTGCCGTTGCAGCGCTGCCATCAACAGATGCAGTTTGGGCCGCGGGCGATCGGCAATCGACATAGCGGTCAAGGCCAGCGCTTCAATCTGTGCGCTGTCGACAGCAATCAATAAATCATGCGGCAATTGCGTGAGGACGTGCGCCAATGCCTTTCCGGCATGGCCAGAAGGGTCGAAGTCGAATTTTTTAAGGAGTTCAGAGAGCGTGTTACGCAACATTGGGACACGGTCGGGTGGCGTGGTCAGCGCTGAACTGGTCCACAAACCGGCGTGGATCGAAATTCCTTTCAACCCTGTTATATCATGGATTGGCATGATGATGAGATCGATCAATACACGGCGATGAACCCCGGATACGCGGTTCGATTTGATGATGAGCGGCGCGCGCCCGCCGCGTTCAAACCATGTTATTGCGGCCTCGATCGTGGCCTCATTCAACATCGGCGGGCCTTCGTTACAACACAGGCCCAATGCCGCGCTTCGTCCTTGGCCGCGCAGATGCTTTTCATGGCCAAGCTGGGTAAAATTGCGATCGAGGAACCAGCGCAATAATGCTGCTGCTTCGCTATCACGACAGCTTTCCGCATCATCATGCATGGCCGCCTGCAGCTTTAACCAGTCAGCCACTGCGGCCCGAACATCGGCCAGAACGCTGTGTATTTCGGCCATCAATTGGCGGCGTTCCTTGGCATCGGCCCGCGCAATTTCCATATAGATCATCGACTCGCGGCGTTCACCACTCGTCTCCCTGTCCAATATCTGGGTTAGGGCGTTGGTGGCATCGCGCCGAACCGCAACGACAGGGTGAACAATCTTGAATATTGCCAGGCCCGATGCGGCGACTGTCGCCGCCGCCGAATCGACGAGGAACGGCATATCATCGTTGACCAGCACCAGCCGCATTCGTCGCTCGCCCGCATGCCCCGCCTGTGTTTCCAGCGCGATAGCAGTCTGTCCTGGCGCGCGGATCATGGCCGTTTCGGCGAGAAAAGTCGCTGCTTCGCGCCATGAATTCATATCATCGGCAACAGCATCATCGGGCAGGGCACTGTCATAGAGCTCGGCGCATAATGTCGAGACTATATGCTCAGGCACATTATTTTCAGGCGTCGGCAAACGGATATCGCTGGGGGCGTTTTTGGGTTTGTGCTTAGGCATGACGCACTCGCTGTGACATTGGTGAGTCAGGCTCAACCACCTGACGACAGGAAAGCCGGGTTAAGGCTGATAGCTATAACTATGAACGGCATTGCCCCGCCAAGCTTTACTATCATCGGGCCTTATGCGCCTGTCTGCCTCACGCCTCAACCCCTTGCACGATCATATCGTTCAAGTGAGCATAATAATATTACCGAGTTACGCAGATTTTATATGCGCCGCGCGGCGGCTTTCAATGTCCGGTCGCGTTGGTTATCGTCATCGCTGATCATCGCGACTATCGCATGACTTCCATCTGGCATCCTCCGAGCGATGAGGACACTAAACTCTTGCTCGCTCTCGACATAGGGCAGCTCGACATGAGCCAAAACGACCGCGCTCCGCAGTTTGTTTTTGGCCTCGGCCATTGGGTCGGCCCCAAAATCAGCAACCGGGCGCGCGGATTTTTTCTCGGCGCGGATTTTTTTGATCAATCCTTTTATGCCGTCGTTCTGGGCGGTGAGATAGGGCGCCAATTGATCGGCGGCTATGGCTTGCTCGGCAGCGTGCCCCAGCACAGCCGCATATTCAGCCAAACGGGTTTTGTCGTAACCCACGCCAAACACCAGCTTCACGACAGCGGTCATCGGCGCGCGTTCGGAGGCGGCAATACCTGACTCTTCGAGCAATTCCGAATAATCTTGTGGAGCACCCTTAGCCGCACAGGCAAATCCCCATGCCTGCCCAATCGCTTGATACAGGGCATGGTGGCCACGCACATTGGCCTGTATTGCCGCATCAGCACATTGGCGCGCATTGGCCAGCCAATCTGCTAGGCTAGCGTCATCGCTGACCTGAGACTTTGACGTAAATATTGCATCTTGCGCTGACTCATCATAGCGAAAGTGCACTTCTGCATAAGGTGTCAGCGCGTCGTCGTGCATGGCTTCTGGCCCATCTGCCCAAACGGGAACCGTTGGCCGCGCATGAGGGGCGACAAGCGCTGCTGCGGCCATTTCCTCGCTCAATGCGTCAACAAGCTCGCTCTCGGCGGCCTGTTTCCAGTTGATGACGCCCAAGATGAAATCGATCGTGTCATCATCAGAGGAGAAGGGTAACAAAACGCCGCGGTACATGATTGTCGCGTCTTTTTCGTTTACGAATTCGGCCTCGAATCCCACTGGCGCACGATTAGCGATAATCTGAAGATAATGATCGGTTAGTCGCGACAATAATGATCGCCTCGGGACATCGGCAATGAATTGCACTTCATCGTCAAGTTGGCACTCTGCTGCGATAGCTTCACCCACAAAGCCAATAGCAGGGTTTTCCAAACCTCCGGTGAAATCAAGTAAAACAGTGTTGGCACCGAAATCGCCAAGGTCTTCTAAATCAAGCGATTCAATCGACGGAAATGAGCGCCCCTCAAGCATCTTGGCCCAGAAATTATAGGCGCGAACATGCATCCGCCGCTCGTCAAGCCCAATCGACGGCGGCGCCTCTATCCCCGGTGAATCCGGCAATAGAGCGTCGAAAGCATCAAGAATTTCTTCCTCGATTCCATCAATTTTGCTGCGCATATTATCCATATTGCGATGGTCCTATAGGGCTTATGGACCAGCACCTTGGCACCAAGGTGGTAAATATGTCGTTAAACATGCCTATATTGCTGCATCGATCAGTCATTGCCCCAGCCGCATCTATCTTGTCTTATTCCGGCGATACTGCTAACCGCCTCGCCGTCGAAAGCGCTGCCTTTGGCTCGCGCCGCTTTAGCTCAGTTGGTAGAGCATCGCATTCGTAATGCGGGGGTCACAGGTTCGAGTCCTGTAAGCGGCACCAGTATCCTGTTCGCCCTCAAGCGCCGGGCGGTCGCATCCTCGACCTTGGCTATCCTCGCATAAGCTCGGGCAGCCGTTCGGCCTTGTGAACCCTATCGGGTTTGATAGTGCTCCGCCGTGGGGCACCATTCGACGCGCCCGCCATTCTGCAGCCTTAATCGCGTCGGCAATGCGATTAAGGCCCTGGGCCTAGGCCGCGCGTGAAATGCCCACCGTTACTTCCATGAATTTAGGTTTGCTGCGTTGGCCATCGCCGAGCGGAGGCATCGAATACCCTCCTGCGGCGAGCGAGCTCAACGGCATGCCCGCCGCAGCCAGGGCATAAGGAGAAATGCGGTGCCGCGTGCAAAGCCCGCCTGCACCATCGCTCACCAATGCCGTCTCAAACTCCACGCCAAAATCGGTTTCGCTGGTCCGGGTGACTGTAGCGACCACCAATTGCCCCTTGCCTAAATCGAGCACGAATTGCTCGCCAACTGCCACACCGATCAAGCCCTCTATTCTAGCACCCATGATCGACAGGTCGCGGACAATTGCTTCATAGCGGTGGTCCTCATGGACCACACCAATGCGGCGGAACACGGAACGACGCTCTGGGCGATACTGCGCTGGCCCTTGTGGCGTTATTTTGAAAGCACCTGACTGCATGTTGATAAGGAGCTCATCGTTCGGCATCGCCTTGGCATAAATCCAGCCCTGAACATATTTTGCGCCCTTTGAGCAAACAAGTTCGAGCTGATCAAATGCTTCGACCCCTTCGACCGTTGTTTCCATGCCAAGTGCCTCAGCAAGGCCGATGACGGCGGCAATTATCTTGATACTGTTGTGATCCTTTTGCGTGCAGCCATCAACAAAGCTGCGATCGACCTTGAGCTTGTCAAATGGTGCGGAGCGCAAATAACTGAGCGATGAAAAACCGGTGCCGAAATCGTCAAGGGCAAGCATGATACCTAGCTGTTTCAACTGCTTGAAGACTTCCTCGGTGGTTTCGCTGTCGCTTAGAAAAACGCTTTCGGTCAGTTCCAATTCCAGGCGGGATGGCTCGAGCCCGCTGCTGTCCAGGGCGTCCTTCACCACCGCCATAAATTCGGCATTGATGAATTGCGCCGCCGAAACATTGACAGCAAGTCGGACTGTCGCGGGCCATTGATTGGCGTCTGAGCAAGCGCGTTTTAGAACCCATTCGCCCAGCTGGTTTATCAGATTGGACTCTTCGGCCATAGGGATAAACAGAGCAGGCGAGACCGGCCCGCGTTCAGGGTGATCCCAGCGCAGCAACGCCTCGCAGCCGACAACAACATTGTCACTCGTCCTGACAACGGGTTGATAGTGGATGTCTAACCCGCCATTTTCCAATGTATCGCGCAATTCATCGATCAGCTTCTGGCGTTCGGCGGCTTCATCTTTCAGGTCATCGGCATAGAAACGAAATTGGCCGCGACCGCCATTTTTAGCAGCATATAGTGCCAAATCGGCGTTACTGGTCAGCTCCTCGCGATCCAGGCCGTCATAGGGTGCTATGGCTATACCAACGGACGCACCAATGACCGCATGTTTTCCATCAATCAGATAGGGCTGTGAAAGCATTTGGATGATTTTACTGGCCAATTCACCCAGCGGGCCGCGATCTTCATGGTCTGGCAAGATGATCTGAAACTCATCGCCTCCCAGTCGGCCAATTTCTCCGCGCGTACCGATGATGTTGTTCAGCCGCTGGGCAACCGTTTTGAGCAAAGCATCGCCGGCCGGGTGGCCAAGTGTGTCGTTGACCTGCTTGAACCGGTCAAGGTCGAGCATGATGAGGGCACAACTGCGCCGCGCCTGTGTGAAAGCTGCCAGGGCTGAATCAAGCCGCCGCGTCATCCGATGCCGATTGGCTAATCCGGTCAGAGAATCATATTCAGCCAGCTGATTGTCCGCCAACTTGCGTTCATACTCGACCGTCACATCCTTGGCGCTGCCGCGATAGCCAGCGAAATTTCCCGCTTTATCAAATTTGGGGTGCCCGCTAATCATCCACCAAGTCTGGCTGGCTGCGCTGCGCTGTTTATCGTCGATAAAACGCACGACAAGGTCGACGATTTTCTTATTGGCCGTGAGAACGAATTTCAACGGGCGATCAGATTTTGCGTTCGGATTTTCTGGGTCAATTTCAAACAATTCAGCCAGTGATTGTGTCAGGAGAGCATCAACGGTGCGGTTCAGCTGAACGGCCGCATTTTCGGAGATATAGATTAAGCGACCTTGCGCGTCAGTTGCCCATATCCAGCCAATGCCTGCCTGTTCAAAATCATCAAGCAGCTCCAATCTGCGCGCGACATCGCTGGGTTTGATGACGGCAACACTGCTGCCATCGCTTGCTTTTACCGATCGGTTGCTGCTCAAGACGTTGAAGAAGCTCATAATGTGCGCGTAATTTCTCTTTTTGACCATTTGGCACTAGTGGTCAGCCTGTATAGTTGAGGTCTTCTTTACTTTGTCTAAACGGTGCGCAAAATTTTTTGAAGAGGTGGGCATGACAAACCCTGATCCCGATCCCGATGCTGATTGGAGCTTGCCTGGCTGGATCTATCACGATGGGGAATATCACGCGCTAGAGATGGAGCGGGTCATGCGGACTGCGTGGCAGATAGTCTGTCACACATGCGAATTGCCGGATGCGGGATCGTATCAAACGCTTGAGCTGCTGGGCGAAAGCGTGGTGGTGGTGCGCGGGGGCGATGACACAATCCGCGCTTTTGCGAATGTGTGTCGCCACCGCGCGATGCGTTTATGCGAACCGGGCGCAAGCTGCGTCAAAAAGCTGGTCTGCCCCTATCACGCCTGGACTTATGAACTCGATGGGCGGCTGTCCGGTGTGCCGATGCGCAGCGATTATCCGGCGCTCGATATGGCGACAAACGGGTTGTTGCCGATCGATGTCGAGATATGGCGCGGTTTCATCTTCGTGCGGCTGCGCGATGATGGTGGGCCATCAGTAGCCGACATGATGGCGCCGGCGGATGTCGAAATTGCGCCCTATCGCCTTGAGGAGATGGAACCGCTGGGGTCGCCAGCGGCGCGGCATCGCGCGGTCAATTGGAAGAATGTTGGCGATAATTATTCGGATAATTTGCACATTCCGGTGGCGCATGATGGGCTGACACGATTGTTCGGCAAAAGCTATGCGATCAAGGCGCTTGGCTGGGTCGATAAAATGTCGGGGCACCTGGTGAACCGGCCGTCCGCCAACCCGTGGGAGCGTTTCTACCAGACACACTTGCCGCGCGCCGCGCATCTACCCGAGGCCAACCAGCGCCTGTGGCTTTATTTCAAACTGTGGCCGAATATGGCGTTTGACCTTTATGCCGACCAGATTGACTTCATGCACTGGGTGCCGACATCGCCGACGACGTGCGAATTGCGTGTGCGCGCTTATGCGCTTGCCGATGACCGCAGAGAGATGCACCTCGCGCGCTATGCCAATGACCGGATCAACCGTATCGTCAATGCTGAGGATACGTGGTTGATCGAGCGGGTGCAGCGCGGCATGGAAAGCGGGCGGTACAGCGTTGGCCCCCTGGGCGCGAGCGAGGTGTGCCTGCGCAGTTTCGCGAGCAAAATCCGAAATCTTATCCCCGAGACGCGGCTGCACCATGCGCCGCCACCGGGCTGGAGCCTATGATATGACAAAACACTATGACGCAATCATCATCGGCGGCGGGCATAACGGCCTGGTCTGTGCCTTCTACCTCGCGCGTAGCGGGATGAAGGTGCGCGTGCTGGAACGGCGCGATGTCATCGGCGGGGCGTGCGTGACCGGGGAGTTTCACCCGGGGTTCCGCAATTCAACCGCCAGTTATACCGTCAGCTTGCTGCGGCCAAAGGTGATCGCCGACATGCGGTTGCATGCGCGCGGCTGGCGAATTATCGAGCGGACGATCAGCAATTTCTTCCCGCACGAAGACGGCTATCTCAAGCTTGGTGGCGGCACCGCCCGGACGCAGGCGGAGTTTGCGCGGTTCAGTGCCAAGGATGCGGCGACCTTCCCCGCCTATGAGGAGGCGCTCGAACGGGTGGCAGAGGTGCTGCGCGATATGGCGCTCAAAACCCCGCCCAATGCCGGTGGCGGGGTGCGCGCGCTGATCGCTGCGGCGGCGCAAGGGCGTCGGCTGGCGGGAATGGACATAGAGGCGCAGCGCGATGTGATGGACCTGTTCGTCAAATCGGCGCGCGATTTCCTCGACAGCTGGTATGAGGATGAGCATATCAAGGCGGCGTTCGGTTTCGACGCGGTGGTCGGCAATTTCGCCAGTGTCGATACGCCCGGCAGCGCCTATGTCTTGCTGCACCATGTGTTTGGCGAGATTAACGGCAAGAAAGGCATGTGGGGTCATAGCGTTGGCGGCATGGGCGCGATCACCCAATATATGGCCGAGGCCTGTGTCGAAGCAGGCGTCGAGATCAGCCTCGAAGCTCCGGTGGCGAAAGTGCTGGTGGATGGGGGCAAGGTCGCGGGCGTCCAGCTCGAAAGCGGTGAGGAAATCGCCGCCAAGGTGGTCGCCGCCAATGTCGGCCCGGCGCTGCTGTTTCGCCAGCTCGTTGATCGCACCGACATGACCCCACAATTCGCGCGGCGGATGGATAATTTCAAAACGGGGTCAGGGACGTTCCGCATGAATATCGCGCTATCCGAATTGCCCGATTTCACTGTGCTCCCTGGCAAGGACAAGGCCGAGCATCATACGGCGGGGATCATCATCGCCCCGACGCTCGATTATATGGACGCTGCGTTCACCAGCGCGCGGGCAAAGGGATGGTCCGACGAGCCGATCGTCGAGATGAAATTGCCGACCAGTGTTGACGACAGCCTGGCCCCGCCGGGGATGCATATCGCCAGCCTGTTCTGCCAGCAATTTGCGCCGACATTGCCCGCCAATCCTGATGGCAGCGCGCGGAGCTGGGACGATGAGCGCGAAGCGGCGGCCGATCATATCATCGATACCGTTACCCGCCACGCGCCCAATTTCAAGGCGTCGGTCATCGCACGGCAAATCCACTCCCCGCTCGATCTGGAACGCAAGTTTGGCCTCATTGGCGGCGACATCATGCACGGGCATATGAGCCTCGATCAGCTATGGGCGGCGCGCCCCGTGCTGGGGCATGGCGACTATCGCTCGCCGATCAAGGGCCTCTATATGTGCGGCGCGGGCACCCACCCGGGCGGCGGTGTGACCGGCGCGCCGGGGCATAATGCGGCGCACGAGATTTTACGTGACCGGAGCCTGTGGGGGCGGGTTTTTGGGTAAGCCCCGCCCGCGCAGCCAATAGAGCGGCAGCGCGCTCAACATCAACAGCAGGCTCAACCCGCTGGCTTTGCCCCCTGCGCCCCACATGGCGGCGGCGCTGAATAATAGCCCGATGAGCGCAGGCGGCACGGCGATGCGGCGCATCAGCGCGGCGACACAGATCGCGGCATAGAGCCACAGCGATGCACAGGTGGTGAGCAGCGCGGCAAAGGTGAAAATGCTGCCCATGCTTGCACTCGCATTACTGAGCACTAGCAGGCTCGCCAACAATGAGGACAAGAGGAGCACACGCAGCGGAACCCCGCGTTTGTCGGTGCGCGCAAACCATGCGGGCAATAATCCGGCGCGTGCCATGCCCAGCGGCACTTCGCCCTGGATCAATATCCAGCCATTCAGCGCGCCGATGGCCGCTATCGCGGCAAAGGCGGCGACCCACGCCGAGGCCCCCGCGCCGACCCATGTTTCGATAAACAGCGCGAACGGGGCGGTTGAGCTTGCCAATGCTGCGGTGGGCAGGGTGAGCACCATCCCCGAACTGATGAGGATATAGACAAGGCCGGTAAAGGCTGTGCCGACCATTGTCGCGCGCATGATGGTGCGTGCGGGGTCGCGCACCCGCTCCGCCACCACGCCGGCGCATTCAAAGCCGAGCAGCGGAAACAGCGTCAATGTGATGGCGGCAAACAATCCGGTCATCATCGCATCGGCGTTCGGCATCGGCGCAATCACTGCCTGACCCGACGGGACGATGATGGCAAGAGTGAGGATCACCGCTGCCATTGGCAGGAGTTTGAGCAGGGTGGTCAGCACCTGAAACCGCCCGGCAACCGCAGCGCCCGCCATGTTGAGCGCGGTTAGGCACCAGATGAGTGTTGTCGCGGCTAACGCACCGGCGAGCGGCGTTGCGCTCAACGCCGGAACGAACAGGCTGAGATAGCTGGCAGCGGCGATGGCGATGGCTGAAACCGTGGCCCAGGTGGATACCCAATAACTCCAGCCGACCAGCGCTCCGGGCAGGCCGCCGAGGATATGGGCGGTCATGGCGACAATGCCGCTGGCTTCGCACATCGCCTGCGCCAGCTTTGCTATGACATAAGCGATGCTGAGCGCGCCGATGATGCTGATGA
>JBEBJX010000017.1:0-31152 GCA_040079655.1 Sphingopyxis sp.
CTCATGAGGGAGGGGAGCAGGATAGCGCACCTTAGTCCCCCTCCCTCATGAGGGAGGGGTTAGGGGAAAGCCCTTCTCTGCGCCTGCCACGCCTCCACGTGAACATTCTTTTCTGCCCATCGTCATTGCAGGCCCGTTTTCCGCCCCAAGGGATTACGGTGACAGGTGCGATAACCCCTAAATAGCCATCGCTTACTCGCGTAGCGCCACCTACGACCTGCTCGGCCGACAGATCAGTCAGACAGATTATGCAGCGGGCGTAGCCGTCTACAGCCGCACCGCCGCTTACGACGCTTCCGGCCACCTGATCAGCGACGACAGCTCGACCAAGCAGGGCAGCGATACGCTGCGCAGCGTCAATACTTACGGCTATGGCGCGGGCGCATCCTACGCGCTGGGCAGCGCGCTCAGCATCACCAACACCAATTACAAAAACGACGTTGACGGCGGGTCATCGGGGGCGCCCGACACATTGACGACGAACGCCTACGCTTGGTCCCTTCGACTTCGCTCAGGGCAATCGGGGCGCGGTGCAGAAGCAGACGATCCACGACAGCGACACGGGCTCAGGCTCGAACCTGATCTACGACACCACACACACCCTCAACACCTATGGCCAGCTGGTCTCGGCCACCATCGCCGACGGCAAACCGCGCACCGTCACCTACACCATCCTTCGACAGGCTCAGGACAGTCGGGAGCTTGGCCAGGTCATCCGCCGCGCCCTTCGACAGGCTCAGGGCAATCGGATAACGCGGCCGACTAACGCCCCCGCCGCGCAAGTCGGCTCGCCGCATGAGGTGTGGTATCGCAGCGGCGGGCGCACGCTTGGCCAAACCGGCAATAACGGCAGCAGCGACGTTGATTATGCGACCAGCATCGCCCAGCGCACCGCGACCCCGCCGCTGAGCCCGGGGACCTTTGCGCACGGCGGCACTTATGCGAGCGCCCACGCCGATCCCCGCCTTCGCGGGGACAGGCTTCGCCCAGAGCCTGAGCGCGATCAACTCTTATGGCCAGGGCTCGGCGGGCGGTGGCTACACCGTGCGATCTGGCGATACGCTGGGCGGCATAGCGCTCGCCCTCTATGGCGATGCCGCAGGGCGTGTTGCCACGCCCGTGCTCCGCTAACATCCGCGCCCCGCGCTGTCAGCGCCTAATAGTAAAATGGTGCCCGGGGGCGGATTTGAACCACCGACACGCGGATTTTCAATCCGCTGCTCTACCCCTGAGCTACCCGGGCGCATTCACGAAAGCCGTTTGCTTCTGCATTTGCGAGCCGCGCCTATAGGGGCGCTCGCGCCTTTATGTCCAGCCTAAAATAGCAGCGGCGGCGGGTCACGCATATTGATCATTGTCAATTGATTTGACTAATATCAAAGACAATGCTGCCGCCTGAGCCGATGCGCAGCGCATGATGACCAAAGGATATATTACACTCGTCCAAAGCATCGCGCCCGTGATGGCGCTGTGCCTGTCCACGCCAAGCCTCGCACAGGCCACCGCGCCTGTGCCACCCTCCGGAGCAGGGCCTGCCGTTACTCCTGCCGCAGCACCCGCCACTACACCTGCCCCCGCACCCAAAGCTATCACCCCCTATGCTGACCTCCGCTATCGGCTGGAATTGGTCGACCAAGCGGGTTTTGCGCGCGACGCCACTGCCTCTACGCTGCGCGTCAGGGCGGGTCTGCGCACGGCTGAGTGGCATGGCTTGAGCGCACAGATTGAGGGCGAGGCAATCGCGCGCATTGGCCCCGCCGATTATAATGACACCGTCAATGGCCAGACTGCCTTTCCGGTTGTGGCCGACCCCAGTGACATAATGCTCAATCAGGCATTCGTCCGTTATCGCCCGATTGCACAACTCGATGCGACGCTCGGGCGTCAGGCGATCAATTTCGATAATCAGCGCTGGGTCGGATCGGTCGGCTGGCGTCAAAATGATCAGACGCTTGATGCCGTTCGCGTTACTGCGCGCCCGGTTCCACAGGCGGCAATCGACTATGTCCATAGCTGGCGGGTCAATCGAATCTTTGGGCCGGATTCAACCCAGGGTATTTGGCGGCATAACGACATTCACCTTGTGCGTGCGCAGGCGGCTTTGGCACCGCTCGGCACGCTGGTCGGCTATGGCTATTGGCTCGACATACCGGCCTCCCCCGCGCTATCATCGCGTACGTTCGGTGTGCGGCTGAGCGGCGAACAGGCGCTGGGGCATGGGGTTAAGCTTACCTATGCGGCGGAATATGCACGCCAGAGTGACCACGGGTTGAACCCACGCAATTTCGGCCACGACTATCTGCTTCTGGAACCAGGACTGACCGTTGGGCCTGTTACAGCACGGCTCGGCTATGAGCGGTTGGAGGGTGACGGCACCACCGCGCTGCAAACCCCGCTGGCGACGCTGCATGCATTCAATGGCTGGGCCGATAAATTTCTGACCACGCCTGCGGGTGGTCTGCGCGACCTGTATTTTGATGCGACGTGGCGCTTGCCGACGCTCGCGGGAGTGCAGGGGGCGAGTGCGCGGGTGATATGGCACGACTATAATGCCACACGCGGCGGCGCGAACTATGGCCATGAATGGAATGCATTGCTCAATGTGCCTGTCGCACGCGGCATCACCACCAGTGTGAAGTTCGCGCATTATGATGCGCAAAGTTTTGCGACCGACACTGATAAGTTCTGGTTCTCAGTTGAGGCGCGTTTTTAACCGTCCACCACTGGGTCTGGGCGGGAAAAAGCGATAAGCGCCGAACGGTCCGCTATGCGTACTACGGCCCCCTCGATGATCGCCCCATGACGCGCCAAAGCCCCGAAAGCTCGTGACAGGTTTTCGGGTGTCATACCCAGAAGCGAGGCCATGACGCGCTTTTCATTGCGCAGTTGAAAGCTATCACGCCCGACGCGCGCGCTCTCTAGCAATAGGTAATTGCCCAGCCGCTCTGCCGATTGGCGCAGTTTCATATCGGTCAGCGCGCGCACCGTATCGCGAAATGCCATTGCCAGTTCGCGCATCGTCGCCTGCATCAATGCGACATCGTCTCGGATGATCTGTTGCAACAGCTCGCGCGGCACCATCAGGATACGCGACGACCCCAAAGTCCGTGCCGACATTAAATAGGGCATGTCCGTAATTACGGCTGCTAAAATGAAACTGCGCACGGGGTGCACAATCGCCATTGTCGTATCGCGGCCGTCATTGCTAGTGAATAACTCGACCTGGCCATCGACCAATATATGCAGGAAGTCAGCCCTGTCACCGACCTCGAACAAGGTCAGGTGCGGCGGGAATACCTGTAAAAATGACCCTGCAAAAATCAGATTGCGTTGTCCTTCGCCCATCTCGACGAACAGCGGCAGGCGGGCAATTTCTGGGCGTTCGCTTGGGCGCATCATTCACTCGGTTGAGAGGGTTCGCAGCTCGTTTAGGCGAAGAATTGATGTATATCAATCGTGCAGGCATCACTGATTGTGCCGTCAGCATACACATATCAGGCGTAACGGAAATTGGCTGCATAACTCTGCTATTCGTTGACCCAAATCAAAAAATTATAGCCTCCCAGGCGCATGCACGACGGACACCAAATCAGGGGGTAAGCCATGCCGACACCATCCATTGCATCGTCGCCACAGCAAAATTGGGCCTTGGGGCTGAGCACCTTTGCTTTCACCATCTGTTTTGCGGTGTGGACCATTTTCGCGATTATCGGGATTCAGATAAAGGCCGAACTTGGCCTGAACGATACCCAGTTCGGCCTGTTGGTCGGCACGCCGATCCTCTCAGGATCGCTGGTGCGGGTTTTCCTTGGTGTGTGGACCGATCAATATGGCGGGCGACTGGTGTTTCCGCTGACCATGCTGGCCTCGGCGGTGTCGGCATTTCTACTGTCGATGGCGGACAGCTATGGCTTGATGCTGGTCGCGGCGTTGGGATTGGGGCTGGCGGGCGGCGGCTTTGCTGTCGGCATCGCCTATGTCTCCAAATGGTTTCCGAGCGAAAAACAGGGCACTGCGCTGGGCATATTCGGCATGGGTAATGTCGGCGCGGCGCTGACCAAATTTGTTGCGCCATTCGTCATGGTCGCGTTCGGCTGGATGGTGGTGGCGCAAATATGGGCACTGGTGTTGGCCGCAACCGCTGTGCTGTTCTTTGTGCTGGCCAAGGATGACCCGCAACTGGCGGCGCGTCGGATCTCGGGTGAAAAACCCCTGACGCTGCGCCAGCAACTCGAGCCGCTCAAACATCAACAGGTGTGGCGATTCTCGCTTTATTATTTCTTTGTGTTCGGTGCATTTGTCGCGCTGGCGCTGTGGTTGCCCAAATATTTGATGGGGGTTTACGGCGTTGATGTGAAGATTGCGGGGATGCTTGCTGCTACCTTCTCGCTCTCGGCCAGCCTGTTTCGCGCCTATGGAGGCATGCTGTCCGACAAATATGGCGCGCGCAAAATCATGTATGCGACGTTCGGCGTGTCAATGCTGTGCTTGTTCATGCTGTCCTATCCCGCGACCGATTATGTCATCCACGGCGTCAAGGGCGACATCGCCTTTACCACCTCGATGGGGCTGGTCCCGTTCGTCATCACGGTGTTCGTGCTCGGCTTTTTCATGTCGCTGGGCAAGGCGGCGGTCTATAAACACATACCGGTCTATTATCCCGGCTATGTCGGTTCGGTCGGCGGGCTAGTTGGCCTGGTTGGCGGGCTTGGCGGGTTCATTTTACCGATCGTGTTTGGTGCGGTCAG
The DNA here is from genome assembly GCA_040079655.1 of Sphingopyxis sp. Taxonomy (GTDB): domain Bacteria; phylum Pseudomonadota; class Alphaproteobacteria; order Sphingomonadales; family Sphingomonadaceae; genus Sphingopyxis. The sequence continues at coordinate 4,749 of JBEBJX010000017.1, forward strand.
CGACCTCACCGGCATCTGGACCAGCTGCTTCATGATACTGTTCGTGCTGGTAGCGGTTGCGCTGGTGTGGATGCATATCGCGGTGCGCCAGATGGAGCAAAAGGCGAGCGGCATCGACGCGCGCAGCCTGCCGCAATTCCCTGAAATGGTCGATTTGCACGATGCGGATGTGCACCATCCGGCACCAACCAAGACGCTGGAGGACTGGCACCCTGAGGATGAGCAATTCTGGGCCGAAAAGGGCGAGAAAATCGCCCGGCGTAATCTGTTCATCTCCGTTCCCGCGTTGCTCCTCGCCTTTTCGGTGTGGATGGTGTGGTCGATGGTGGTCGCCAAATTGCCGCTGATCGGATTCGATTACTCCACCAATCAGCTGTTCTGGCTGGCCGCCTTGCCTGGCCTGTCGGGGGCGACCTTGCGGATATTTTACAGCTTCATGGTGCCGATATTCGGCGGGCGGCTGTGGACGACGCTATCGACATTCTCGCTGCTGATCCCCGCGTTCGGCATTGGCTATGCGGTGCAAGACCCGAACACGCCGTTCGTCATCTTTCTGGTGCTGGCGCTGCTGTGCGGGCTTGGCGGTGGCAATTTCGCCAGCTCGATGTCGAACATCGGCTTTTTCTTTCCCAAAGCGCGCAAGGGCAATGCGCTGGCGATCAACGCTGGTCTGGGCAACCTTGGCGTGTCGGTGATGCAATTCGTCGTGCCGATCGTCATCACCACCAGCGTGTTTGGCGCGATGGGCGGCGCGAGCGCGGTAAGCAGCGAAGGCGGGCAGCTGTGGCTGCAAAATGCTGGTTTTATCTGGGTGCCGTTCATCATCGCATCGGGCTTGCTGGCGTGGTTCGGGATGAATGACATTGCCGATGCCAAGGCGAGCTTTGCCGATCAGGCGGTGATTTTTCAGCGGCGCCACAATTGGATCATGAGCTGGCTGTACACCGGAACCTTTGGCTCGTTCATCGGCTTTTCGGCTGGATTGCCCCTGCTCGCCAAAAGCCAGTTTCCCGATGTCAACGTCCTCAAATATGTTTTCCTCGGGCCATTGGTCGGGGCGTTGAGCCGCGCTGCGACCGGCTGGGTGTCCGACAAATGGGGCGGTGGGCGCGTCACCTTTTGGGTATTCATCTTTATGATGGTCGGCGCGGGCGGGGTTATGCATTTCCTGTCGGCGCATGATTTTACGGGCTTCCTGGCGATGTTCATTTTCATGTTCTTTGTCACCGGGGTGGGCAATGCCTCGACCTTCCAGATGATCCCGGTCATCATGCGCGCGCAAATGCCGACGTTGATGCCACATCTCGACGCTGAGGGGCTTCGCCGTCAGGCGGAAAAGGAATCGGCGGCGATCATTGGCTTTACCTCGGCCATCGCGGCTTACGGGGCCTTTTTCATCCCCAAGAGCTTTGGCAGCGCGATTGCGCTGACCGGCTCGCCAATGGCGGCGCTGTGGGGCTTTGTCGCCTTTTACGCGAGCTGTGCCGCGCTGACCTGGTTCGTTTATACGAGGCGCGGCGGTGTGCTCCATGACATCGAGCGCGGGCGCGCACCAACTCCCGCAGCCTTGGCAGGAGCAGGCGCATGAGCCATCTTCTCGACCGCCTGACCTTTTTTACGCAAGCCAAGGAACGCTTTGCCGACGGTCACGGCGTCACGACCGGCGAAGCACGCGACTGGGAAGATGGATACCGCAAGCGCTGGCAGCATGACAAGATTGTCCGCTCTACCCACGGGGTCAATTGCACGGGTTCCTGTTCGTGGAAAATCTACGTCAAGGGCGGGATCATCACTTGGGAGACGCAGCAGACCGATTACCCGCGCACCCGGCCCGACCTGCCCAATCATGAACCGCGCGGTTGCCCGCGCGGCGCAAGTTACAGCTGGTATATCTATTCGGCGCAGCGAGTGAAATATCCACTGATCCGATCGCGGCTGGTGCGGCTGTGGCGCAGCGCACGCGAGACATTGTCCCCCGTTGCGGCGTGGGCCTCGATTGTAGAGGATGACGCGGCGCGGCAAAGCTATATCGGCATTCGTGGGCACGGCGGGTTCGTCCGCGCATCCTGGGACGAGGTGAACGAGATCATTGCCGCCGCCAACGCCTATACCGCCAAGACGCATGGGCCCGACCGCATCATCGGCTTTTCCCCCATTCCGGCCATGTCGATGGTCAGTTATGCCGCTGGCTCGCGCTATCTATCGCTGATGGGTGGCACCTGCATGTCTTTTTACGATTGGTATTGCGACCTGCCTCCCGCGTCGCCGATGACCTGGGGCGAGCAGACAGACGTGCCCGAAAGCGCCGACTGGTACAATGCCGGTTTCCTGATGCTGTGGGGGTCGAACGTCCCGCAAACGCGCACGCCGGACGCACATTTCATGACCGAGGCGCGCTATCGCGGGGCCAAGGTGGCGGTGGTTTCCCCCGACTATGCCGAAGCGACCAAATTCGCCGATATCTGGCTCAACCCCAAGGCGGGCACCGACGCCGCGCTGGCTATGGCGATGGGCCATGTCATCTTGCGCGAATATCATCTCGACCGCCAAACCCCCTATTTCGAAGATTATGCCCGGCGCTATTCGGACATGCCTATGTTGGTGCGTTTGGTCGAAAAAGACGATGCCTATGTGCCTGAACGCCTGCTTCGCGCGTCCGATTTCAAGGGCGCTCTTGGCGAAAAAAATAACCCCGAATGGAAAAGCGTCGCCATCGACGATCTGTCGGGTAAAGCCGTTGCGCCGCTTGGCTCGGCGGGGTTTCGCTGGGGCGATGCCGGCAAATGGAACCTTGAGGAAAAGGACGGCAAGGGCAACGAGGTCAAGCTGCGGCTGACCGCGATTTTGGAGCAAGACCGCGACGATGTGGTCGAGGTTGCTTTCCCCTATTTTGGTAATCGCGAGCACGACCATTTCAAGGGTAGCGACCATGCCGATGTGCTGCTGCGCCGTGTTCCGGTGCGGCAATTGGCCCTGGCGACAGGCAAGGCGATGGTCGCGTCGGTGTTCGACCTGCTGTGCGCCAATTATGGGCTCGACCGCGGGCTGGGTGGTGGCAATGTCGCCAGCGATTATGACGCGAACGAGCCTTATACCCCCGCTTGGGCAGAGCGTATTTGCGGCGTGCCTGCCGATGCCATCATCACCGTCGCGCGCGAATTTGCGACCAATGCCGAAAAAACCAACGGCAAATCCATGGTCATCTTGGGGGCTGGCCTCAACCATTGGTACCATATGGACATGAACTATCGCGGCATCATCAACCTGTTGGTGATGTGCGGCTGTGTTGGCCAATCGGGCGGCGGCTGGTCGCATTATGTAGGGCAAGAGAAATTGCGCCCGCAAACCGGCTGGTTACCGCTGGCGTTCGGGCTCGATTGGTCGCGCCCGCCGCGCCAGATGAACTCGACCAGTTTCTTCTATGCGCACACAGATCAGTGGCGCTACGAGACGCTCAATGTCAGCGAAATCCTCTCGCCCACCGCGCCTGCGGGCGATTGGGACGCGAGCCTGATCGATTATAACGCGCGCGCCGAGCGGATGGGCTGGCTCCCCAGTGCACCGCAGCTCAAAACCAACCCGCTAGACGTGGGCCGCGCGATTAAGGCATCGGGGATGGAGGCGAAGGACTATGTCGCGGGCGCGCTCAAATCGGGCGAGCTTGAACTATCGTGTATGGACCCGGATGACCCCGCCAACTGGCCGCGCAACATGTTTGTGTGGCGATCGAACCTGCTCGGCTCGTCGGGCAAGGGGCATGAATATTTCCTCAAGCATCTGCTCGGCACTGCGCACGGGGTGCAGGGCAAGGATCTGGGCGAGATGGGTGTGCAGAAACCGCACGATGTGAAGTGGCACGATGACGCACCGCGGGGAAAGCTCGACCTGCTGGTGACGCTCGATTTCCGGATGTCGACGACCTGCGTTTATTCGGACATCGTTTTACCGACCGCGTCCTGGTATGAAAAGGACGACCTCAACACATCGGACATGCACCCGTTCATCCACCCGCTGTCGGCGGCGATTGACCCTGTGTGGGAGACGCGCAGCGACTGGGATATCTATAAAGGGCTGGCCAAAGCCTTTTCTGACATCGCGCCCGAGGTGCTGGGGGTCGAGCAGGACGTAGTGCTGGTGCCGATCCTTCATGACACGCCAGGGGAAATCGCCCAACCGTTCGATGTTGCCGATTGGGGCAAGGGCGAAGTGGAGCCGATCCCCGGCGTCACCATGGCCAATGTCGCGCTGGTGGAGCGGGATTACCCCAATCTTTACAATCGCTTTACCGCGCTCGGGCCCTTGCTTGATAAACTCGGCAATGGCGGCAAAGGGATCGCCTGGAAAACCGAGCATGAGGTGCAGCTGTTGCGCGATCTTAACGGCGTTCATACCGCCGACGGTCCAACCAAGGGCATGGCCAAAATTGAAACGGCGATTGATGCTTGCGAGGTCATCTTGATGCTCGCGCCCGAAACCAATGGCGAGGTGGCGGTCAAATCGTGGGAAGCGCTCTCGGCCAAAACCGGCCGCGAGCATGCGCATCTGGCGCATCCTAAAGAGGATGAGAAAATCCGTTTCCGCGATATTCAGGCGCAGCCGCGCAAGATTATCTCCTCGCCGATCTGGTCGGGGATCGAGAGCGAGCATGTCTGTTACAATGCCGGATACACCAATGTGCATGAGCTGATCCCGTGGCGCACGCTCACTGGGCGGCAACAGCTGTATCAGGACCACTTGTGGATGCGCGCCTTTGGCGAAGCCTTGTGCGTCTATCGCCCGCCGATCGACACCAAGGCGGTCAAACCGATGCTCGACCGCGCGGCGGGAGAGAAGCATGTCATCCTCAATTTCATCACCCCGCACCAGAAATGGGGCATCCACTCAACCTATACCGACAATCTGTTGATGCTGACGCTGTCGCGCGGTGGGCCGATTGTGTGGATGAGCGAGGAGGACGCCGCCACTGCGGGGCTCATCGATAATGATTGGGTTGAGGCATTCAACAGTAATGGTGCGCTGGTCGCGCGGGTCGTGGTGTCACAGCGGATGAAGACCGGAACCTTGTTCATGTATCATGCGCAGGAAAAACATGTGAATGTGCCGGGAAGTCCGCTGACCGGGCAACGCGGCGGCATCCACAACAGCGTGACGCGCGCCGTGCTCAAACCGACGCATATGATCGGCGGCTATGTCCAGCAAAGCTATGGTTTCAACTATTATGGCACGGTTGGGTCGAACCGCGATGAATATGTCATTGTCCGCAAATTGGCGCATGTCGATTGGCTCGAAGGCCCGCTGGCCGAAGGCGCACTGCCAGGGGAGCAACACGCATGAAAATCCGCGCGCAAATCGGCATGGTGCTCAATCTCGACAAATGCATCGGCTGCCACACCTGTTCGGTGACCTGCAAAAATGTGTGGACCAGCCGCGACGGGGTTGAATATGCTTGGTTCAACAATGTCGAGACAAAACCCGGCGTTGGTTTCCCCAAGGATTGGGAAAATCAGGACCGTTGGAAGGGCGGGTGGGAGCGGCAGCGGAATGGCAAAATCCGCCCGCGCATCGGCGGCAAGCTGCGTCTATTGTCAAAGCTGTTCGCCAACCCCGACCTGCCCGAGATTGACGATTATTACGAACCCTACACCTTTGATTATGCGCATCTGCAAAACGCACCGGAGAGTAAGGCGTTCCCGACCGCGCGGCCACGTTCGGTGCTGACGGGCAACCGGATCGAGAAGATTGAGGGCGGCCCGAATTGGGAGGAAATCCTGGGCGGCGAGTTCGCCAAACGCTCCGCCGACAGCAATTTCGAGGGCGTGCAAAAAGCCATGTATGGCCAGTTTGAAAATACCTTCATGATGTATTTGCCGCGCCTGTGCGAACATTGCCTCAACCCCACCTGCGTTGCAGCTTGCCCGTCGGGGTCGATTTATAAACGCGAAGAAGACGGCATTGTCCTCATTGATCAGGAAAAATGCCGTGGCTGGCGGATGTGCGTATCGGGATGTCCGTATAAAAAAATCTATTTCAACTGGAAATCTGGCAAATCTGAAAAATGCACCTTTTGCTATCCGCGCATCGAGGCGGGCGAGCCGACCGTCTGTTCGGAAACCTGTGTCGGGCGCATCCGCTATCTTGGTGTTTTGCTCTATGATGCCGACCGGATTGAGCAGGCGGCGTCGACTGCGGACCCGCAGGATCTGTATCAAGAACAGTGCGACATCTTCATGAACCCGCATGATCCGGCGGTGATCGCCCAGGCACGCGCCGATGGTGTGCCTGAGACTTGGCTGGAGGCCGCTCGTCGCTCGCCGGTCTATAAAATGGCGATGGAATGGAAGGTCGCCTTTCCGCTCCACCCCGAATATCGCACGCTGCCAATGGTCTGGTATGTGCCGCCGCTATCGCCGATCAGCAATGCCGCGAGCGCAGGCGCAATTGCTGCCAAGGATGGCATGCCCGATGTCCGCTCATTACGCATACCGCTCAAATATCTCGCCAATTTGCTGACAGCAGGCGATGAAGCACCGATAGCGGCCTGCCTAGAACGGATGCTCGCGATGCGCAGCTATATGCGCAGCAAAACCATCGATGGCATGATTGAACCATCGATAGCCGCGCGTGTCGGCCTGTCGCCCACACAGATCGAGGAAATGTATCACATCATGGCCATCGCCAATTATGAGGACCGCTTTGTGGTGCCCACCGGCCACCGCGAAGAGGCGGAGGATATGTTCGACATGCGCGGCAGCTGCGGTTTCAGCTTTGGCAATGGCTGCTCTGGCGGCAACAGCGACACCAACCTGTTCGGTGGCCCGTCTAAAAAACGCCTGCAGACCCCGACGGAGATGTTGTGATGAACGCGACCTTTCGTATCCTCTCGGCGCTGTTATGCTATCCGACGCGTAACCTCACGGCCGCCGCGCCCGAATTCGGCACTATGTTCAGCAACGATGGCCTGCTTACCTCAGAACAGATCGGCTCGCTGATCCCACTGATCGATGCGCTGGCCCATGATGACCTGATCGACAGCCAAGAGCGCTATGTTGGTCTGTTCGATCGCGGGCGCAGCGTTTCGTTGCATCTGTTTGAGCATGTCCACGGCGAAAGCCGCGACCGCGGGCAGGCGATGGTCGATCTGCAAGCGCGCTACGCCGCGCAAGGGCTGGATATTAGTGCAAAAGAATTACCTGACTATCTGCCGATGTTCCTCGAATATATCTCGCTATTGCCACCCGATCAGGCGCGCGCCGAGCTCGCCGAGCCCGGCCTGATCTTTGCCGCATTGGCTGAACGGTTGGGGACGCGCGAGCCGCTCTATGCTGCGCCGCTGGCGATCTTGCGCGATCTTGCGGGGGTGGAGGCCGCCGCTGCCGCTGCCGCTGCCGCAAGCATCGCCCCGGCAGAGGATCCAGACGACCTAGAGGCGCTCGATGCCAAATGGGCGGAAGAGCAGGTGCGGTTCGATGCGCCTGCCGCGCCCGATGTGGATGCGGCCTGCCCGCAGGTTGCGGATATGATCGCGCGCTTTGCGGCGGAACCGCTTAAGAACAGGAGCAGCGCTCATGTCTGACAATCTTCACCACATGTTGTTCGGCATCTACCCCTATATCGCGCTCAGCGTTTTGACCGTTGGTTCGATCATCCGCTATGACCGCGAGCCCTATAGTTGGCGCGCCGGGTCGAGCCAGTTGCTTCGCCGCAAACAATTGATGTGGGGCTCGATGTTGTTTCACTTGGGCGTATTGGTGATATTTTTCGGCCATGTTGGCGGGTTGCTCACCCCGATCTGGGTTTTCGATGCACTGGGTATCAGCCATGGAGCCAAACAGATGCTGGCGATTATTGCTGGCGGAATTGCGGGCGCGGTGGGCATCATCGGCGCAAGCCTGCTGATCCATCGCCGATTTTTCGACAGCCGCGTCCGCGCCGCCTCAAGCTTTTCGGATAACCTCGTCATCCTGCTGCTATGGGTGCAATTGGCGCTAGGCCTGGCTACGATACCGCTGTCGATGGCGCATCTCGATGGCGGAGAGATGGTCAAATTCATGGCCTGGGCGCAGGGAATTTTCTCCTTTCGTGGTGGCGCGGCTACGTCTATTGCCGATGCTCATATCGTCTTTAAAATGCATCTGTTTTTAGGAATGACGATCTTGCTTCTGTTTCCGTTCACTCGCCTCGTGCATATGCTGTCGGCACCGGTGCGCTATGTCTGGCGGCCTGGCTACCAGATTGTCCGCAGCAGGCGGCTTGGCGCATGAGCGGGGTGAAGATCGGATAATGCGCATTATCGACCATATCGATGTCGCAGCTGGCACCAACCGCTTGATTGACCCGCATGGGCGGTGGTTTGAGTATCTGCGGCTGTCGCTCACCGATGTCTGCAATTTCCGGTGCAGTTACTGCCTGCCCGATGGCTATAAAAAGACGCACGGCGCGCCCGCCAATCTGAGCGTCGGCGAAATTGAGCGACTGGTGCGCGGCTTTGCTGCGCTGGGGCTGTGGAAGGTGCGGCTGACCGGCGGAGAGCCGACTCTCCGGCCAGAGTTTGATGAAATTGCACGTGTTGTTGCAGGTGTCCCAGGCATAAGGCGGCTGGCGATGACCACCAATGGTTATAGGCTGGCTGAGCGGGCGAGAGGTTTTTACGACGCCGGGGTCCGGGCGATCAATGTCAGTATTGATTCGCTCAAGCCCGATCAATTTCACACCATCACCGGGCATGATCGTTTGGGCGAAGTGCTGGATGGGGTGGCGGCGTGTCAGGACATTGGCTTCGAGAGCATCAAGATCAACACTGTGCTGATGAAGGATGTCAACGATGCGGAACTCGATGCCTTCATCGATTTTGTGGCGAGCCGCGACCTGGCGCTGCGATTCATCGAAGTGATGCGCACCAACGATAATGCTGCCTTTTTCGAGGCGCGCCATCTGGCGGGGCAAAATGTGATCGACCGGCTGGTCGGGCGCGGCTGGGAACGGCGCGCGCGCAAGGCCGGCGATGGCCCGGCGCAGGAATATACGCACCCCGCCGTCAAAGGCCGCATTGGTATAATCGCCCCCTATGCCCGCGATTTTTGCAGCAGTTGCAACCGCCTGCGCGCCTCAGCGGTCGGCAAGTTGCACCTGTGCCTGTTCGGCGATGGCGGAATTGACCTCAGGCCATTGTTGCAGCGCGACGACCAGCAAGCCGAGCTGATCGGGCGGATCACTGCACTGGTCGGAACCAAGGCCGCGTCGCACGACCTCGCCAACGGCAATAGCGGCGCGACACCGCATCTTGCCTCGATTGGAGGGTGAGAGCGTGGCGGGGATTGACGAAGCGCTGACATTTCACCCGCTCAATATCGCGGTGATGACGGTTTCCGACACGCGAACGATGGAGAGCGACACCTCTGGTGGCCTGCTGATCGATCGGCTGACGGCGGCGGGGCACCATCTGGCGGCGCGCGCGATTATCACCGACGATGCCGCGCTCATCCGCGCCCAGGCGCAAAGCTGGGTCGATGACCCAGACGTCGATGTCATCCTGACCACCGGCGGCACCGGCTTTACCCCGCGCGATGTCACACCAGAGGCGATCCGCCCGCTGTTCAGGCGCGAAATGGACGGTTTTTCGGTGTTATTTCATCAGGCGAGCTATGGCACGGTCGGTGTTTCGACCATGCAATCGCGCGCCTTTGCCGGCCAGGCGGCGGACACGTTCATCTTTTGCGTGCCGGGGTCAACCGGCGCATGCCGCGATGCGTGGGATCTGGTGCTGGGGCTAGAACTCGATAGCCGCTACCGCCCGTGTTCGCTGGCGGGGCAGGTGCCACGGCTGCGCGACCGTTGCCCATGATCAGCGTTGACGAGGCGCACGCGCTGATTGCTGCCAATGCGACAAAGCTGACAGAGGAAACGGTCGCACTCGACAATGCGCTGGGGCGCGTTCTCGCTGCGTCGGTTGTTGCTGCGCTCGATAGCCCGCGCCAAGCGGTGTCGGCAATGGATGGCTATGCGGTGCGCGATGCCGATGTGTCTGGGGTTGGTGCACGGCTTGCGGTGATTGGCGAGAGCTTTGCTGGCGCGGGGTTCGACGGGCGCATTGACGTGGGGCAGGGGGTGCGGATTTTCACCGGCGCGCCACTGCCCGATGGCACCGACCGTGTGATTTGCCAAGAGAATATTGACCGCGAAGGCGATGTCGCCATCGTCGCGCGCGATTATGGCCCTGGCTGGCATGTCCGCGGGCGCGCGAGCGATTTTGCGGCGGGAGCGGTGCTGCTGGAAGCGGGCACGCTTCTCACTCCGCGTGCGCTGGTCGCAGCGGCGGCGGCGGATGTTGCCTCCCTCGTCGTCTCGTGCCGAGCGCGCGTGGCGATTATTGCAACGGGCGATGAACTGGCCCCACCCGGGTCCGCACGCGAGCAACGCTTTGCCATCCCCGAAAGCGTTAGCATCGGCGTTGCTGCCGCTGCGCGGGCATGGAGCGGTGATGTGGTCAGCCGCGTCATGGCGGGTGATGATTTCGACGCGCTGGTGCACGTGGCTGGCGAAGCGCTCGCCACCGCCGATCTGGTCATTTGCACCGGCGGGGCATCGGTGGGGGACCACGACTATGCCAAGGCGATGTTCGAGCCGCACGGCCTCTCGCTGATATTTTCCAAAGTGGCGATGAAGCCTGGCAAGCCGGTGTGGTTGGGCCGCGCAGGCGACAGGCTGGTGCTTGGCCTGCCCGGCAACCCGACATCAGCGATGGTCACGGCGCGGTTGTTTTTGGCGCCGTTGTTGGCGGCGATGCAGGGGCGATCTATGGAGGATGCGCTGATGTGGCGCGCGCTGCCGCTCGCTGTCGCTTTGCCTGCTGCGGGGGAGCGCGAGAGCTTCATCCGCGCGCAATGGGGTGCAGACGGGCTCATTCCTATGGCTAATCAGGATAGCGGGTCGCAGCGTGCGCTGGTCGATGCCGATTGGTTGATCCGCTGCCCCGCTGGACAGGCGGCGCAGTCCGCCGGGGCATTGGTTCAAGCGCTACTGTTCTGAGCTGAATCGCGCCAATCCAAAGCCGGAGCACGGGTGGATTTATGCCCAAATACCGTTCGTGCTGAGTGCGGCTGAAAGCCGTGTATCGAAGCATGAGCGGACGCACCATCCTTCGATACGCGTTTTTCCCTTCGGCTAGGCTCAGGGCAACAGCTACTCAGGATGAACGGAGGGCAGGCAGGAGGCGCTCGATCCTGCGCCGGAGCACGGGGGCGTTGCATTCAAATATCTTCAGACCCTAATACCCACTCCGCCACCGCCAGGTCATCGGCATCGTTGATGTTGAAAAACGGGTCGAACGGTGTGTCCGGCCACGCGATTTCGGCACAGCCGACCTGCCTGGCCAGCCCGATCAACGAGCCGTTACTCGTGGCCGCATAGGCAGGCAGAGCCACGCGGCACGCCAATGGCCAGAGCGCGCATATCGGGTGAAAGCGTGCCCCGCTTCGCGCCATGGCGACGCGCGCACCGCCGCCCACGCTGCCGCCCTCCGCCGACAATCGCACCATCAAGTCGGCGGGCAGAAACGGCATGTCACACGGCATCATCAACACGCCTTGCGCACCGCACGCCGCGCCATAATCGAGCGCGCTCATCAACGCAGTCAATGGTCCGCCATCCACCGCGCGGTCGATCAGCAAAGGCAAGCGGGGTTCGGTGGCGAGTGCGTCGGCGGCGCGTGCGGCAATCGCTACCTTGTCCGTCTGGGTGAGCGCGAAGGTGACGGCGCGTTGCAACAGAGTGATGCCACCGAGCATGCGACCCCCCTTGTCGCCGCCGATACGCGATCCATTGCCCCCCGCCGCAATGACGATGGGGATTGTCATTCTTCGGCTGCGTCGGGCAACGGTGGTTCATCGCCTTCATCTGCGGCTGGTGATACCGGGATGCGATAGCCCTCGCCAAACCAGGCGTTGAGGTCACGATCGCGGCACCCCCGCGAACAAAATGGGCGATATTCGGCCACAGTTGGCTTGCGGCACAAGGGGCAGGGGCGGACTTTGCTGACAGAGTTAGGCGACATGGCCATGGCCCATGCCAATTGCGTCATCGCAGCGCAAGTGAACGCGGCGGCCACAGCGCTTCGTCAGCTCAGCCACCAGGGCAGGGCGAGCGCTGAGCCACGCTATCTCCCCCGCATGGGCGCACAATGTCATGTCCGCTCCTATGTGGTGGGCTGAATGCCGCTCGGCGCGGCGGAGCAGCGCCAACGCCGCTGATTCCACTGGCGCAAACTGCCACCGCTCGGCGATGCTGGGGCCGATGCGCGGCCTGATGATTTGCAACAAGCCATAGCCGTTGACGGCAGTGCGCTCGAACGGGGGGGGCAGGGCATCGTCAAATGCCTTGGCCGCAGCGATGCGCCCCGCTCTGTTTCCCTGGGTGGGCAGGTCGATGATGATGTTACCGCATATCCCCAATGCGCGGATGGCGCACGCCGCCGCCGCCGCGCCTGAACGAGCGAGATCGCTGGCTGGCAAAGCGCCATCAACATCAATGACAGCCATCGCCGGGGTTAATGCTATCCGTAGCATGCCGCCCGCAAACGGCATATTGCCGCTCAACGCAGCGTCCATCCATTCGCTCCAGCCCGCATGCTCCAGTAAATCCGGGTCATGCGCGTGGCATTTTTGCACCGGCAGCTTCGTCTCCGTTGCCTGCTCTAATAGGGGCGGCGCAGACCGGATCTGCGCACCATCGGCGGCTGGCCGACATTTGGCGCGCTTGATCATGTCACGTTCGGCGATGGCGCTGCGGACTATCTCGACCCTCAAGATTGCGCCAATGCTGGTGTGCGCGGGGAGCGAGGTCAGCAGCGCTTCTTCGCCCGTGGTCAGGCGCACCAGATGCATCCCGCTGGTTTCGCGAGCGATGACGCGCGCTTCGGTCACCGCGCCCGCGCCGACGCCGTCGTCATCACGTTCAACACGGCATTCGATGATCTGGCCGCGCGCGATCAGCGCCGCTCGCCGCTCGCCAATCCCATCCTCATATAGCCACTCAGCCAAGGGCCACCCCCGCAGCAATCAGCCCCGCACTGATGAGCAGCGCGCGTGTATCGAACAACGGCAGGCCAACGATGCCGGAATAGCTGCCGCTCATCCAGCGGACAAAGGCCCCGGCGCGGCCCTGTATGGCATAGCCGCCCGCCTTGCCCACACCTTCGCCGCACAGCGCATAGGCGGCGATGGTCGCGGCGTCGAGCGGGGCAAAGGCGACAATGCTGGTCGATAGGCGCTTATGGAGTTTGCCCATGCTATCGATTGTGGCAATAGCGCTCAGCACCTTGTGACGCCGACCGGAAAGCAGTCGCAGGCAATAGGCCACTTCATCTTCGTCGGCGGCGCGCGGTAATATGCGGCGGCCCAGTGCGACGACCGTATCACCCGCTATGGCCACCTCTCCTTTGGCCAGGGCAATAGCTTGCGCTTTTTCTGTGGCCATACGCAACGCATAGGCAGGGGGGAGCTCGCCTTTGTGCGGGGTTTCATCAATGTCGGGTGCAGCAATGCGCGCTGGGGTCACCCCGATTTGCGCGAGCAACTCCAGCCGCCTTGGCGATGTGGACGCGAGAACGAGCTGCGGCGCGGCCGTAGAGAGTTTTTTGTTTGCCGTGATTTCCGAGTCATCAGATGTTCGCATCTGACTTGAAATCACTATGCTCACTTGAAACGATAGTTGATGCGACCCTTGGTCAGGTCATAAGGGGTCATTTCAACCTGCACTTCATCACCAACGAGTACGCGGATGCGGTTTTTGCGCATTTTTCCCGCAGTGTGCCCCAAAATCTCATGCCCGTTTTCCAGACGGACGCGGAACATGGCGTTGGGCAGCAGTTCGACCACTTGCCCACGCATTTCCAGTAATTCTTCTTTTGCCATTCAGCCTCACAATTTCATAGTCGGGGCGGCGTTGCGCTTCCCACAGTATTTCATGTGGGGCGCGCATAGCGGCAATTGGTGACAATGGAAAGCGTTAGCCGACTATACCGAGTTTGCGGGCTGCTCGCCACATGAATGTGCGTAATATGGCATGGCGCGGCCAGCGTGGCGGCATGCCTGGCGAAAAGCCGCGTGTGCGCAGCCAGCGGTTCGCGGCGTGGGCCTCTGATTCGCGATAACTCCATTCGGATCGCCATGTGATGGACAGCGATATGGCTGGCTCGGCGCCGACAGTGACAAAATGTGGCGCCATGACGGGCATTAACACGGCCCGGCCCGGTGGCAATTCGGCGCGATACTCCTGATCCGAATAGCTTCCATCCCATGGCAGGCTGCGGTGCCCGCCGCCGTGATAGGCTTCATGCTCCTCTTGAGCGGCAAAATGCGGGTCACCAGCGGGAAAGGCATGCATCGTCTTGTGACCCACCAGGTTGAGCAGGATATTATGTTCTGGATCAAAATGATAAGGGGTCATCGAGCCTGGGCTGCTGACGAAAATATAGCCTTGGAGGGTGAGCATCTCGCCGGTGCGAGGGGTCACAATCGGCTTCAGTTCGTCAAGCAGGCCATGCAACAGGTCGCGATAGGCGGGGGCTGCCTCGATATTCTTGAGCACTGCCCAGCTCTTGTTTTCGGCGATGGTGCGGATGGTTTCGCCTATTCCAAGGCCGTTGGCGGTTACATCATCCGGCCCGGCATCAACACCGATGTCCGAGCGGTTATATTCGATGCTGGTGGGGTTTAGCGCTTCGCCAAGCACGGCCAATGCGTCGAGCGACAGCAAGGGATGATCGACCAGATGGTGATCGACCGTCGCATTGCCATTGGGATAGGCGGCGGCAATCGCGGACAGGGCGTCGGCGTCAAAGCAGGGGCGGGTTTTATGGCTCATACGCTCGATTTCCTTGACTTTATCGCATGCCAAATGCGTTTTGCCGCCTGTGAGGCGGCATAGACGATGCGGTTGCGCGCGCCCGGAAGCGCACACGACACACCAACGATGCCGCGGCGCTCGCGCCAGAGGCTGTCGATCATCGGGTGATCCTGTGCTGCGCAGCTATCGATCCAGTCGAGCTGACGCTTGGCCAAAATATTGAGGCTCTCGCGTTGCAACAGCACACCGGGCGAATATCGGGCATAGGCTTCATCGAACGCGGTTTTGAACGAAAATCCGCATTTGCCATTGATCAGGGTCAAAAGCATGGCGATAGCCCGCCCGCCGAGCCGGAGCGCGGTAAAGCACAACGCGCCGCGTGCGTGTGCGGTCGTGATGGCGGCGCGAAAAAAAGCTTCGGTGCCCGCCTGGCTGGCGATGGCGGAGCCGTTTGCACCCTTCCACCCCGATGTTTCGAGTGCGAGGAACTCGGCGATCCATGGCGCGACATCCTCATCCGCGCCAAGTTCGCTCATCACGACCGCGCCCTCATCGTTTAGGCGGTTCCATTGGCGGCGCAATTCTTTGCGTTTTTTGGGGCGCACCGCATCGGCCCAATAGCTTTCGGCCCAATCGGCCCCGTCCGTGGCTTCTGGGGCGAGCATCGCGCGCACGGTCCGCTGTTCGGTGGCATCGGCCAAGCCCAGCGTCTTTGCCACAGCAAGCCAGCCAGCATGAACCGCGCTATCCTCAGGTATCGCGTCGATCATCAGCGCGCGCGCAGCAGGCGCAAAGCCATGAAGCGCGGGGATTAAGGCGCGCCAAAAATTTTCCTCGCGCCCCGCCGCCACACAAATCGGCGCGAGAAAGCTGTTGGGATGGTTCCAACTGACGATGGTGCATAGCGGAAAACGGCCGAGCTTTGCGGCCACCGTCACTGGCATCACACCAATCAGGCCGCCGCCAACATCGCGGACAATCGCCAGCCGTGCGTCGCCGCGCGTGTTCAACGCTACCATGGCGGGGAGCAGCATGTCAGGGTGCGCAAAGACATTGGCCTCAGCGCTGCTAGTCGCGAGCGCCGCCCACGCATTGCGCAGCGACGCATCAACGGCATCGGCCCTGATGAAATCCACCTGTTTCATTGCGCGACTTTAATGTAATGAAGTGAATATTTCCTAATCGCCCGTGCCGTGCACTGCCGTTTACAATGAAAAGGGGCGGCATCGCTGCCACCCCTCTCCGCTCCAATAACGGGCTGATTACTATCGCGTGACCGGGCGTGGCCCTTCGGGAACCAACGGCACCGGGCGGGCGGTGTCGGTGTCGGTGGCGATGAAGGCGGGGTTAAAGCGCGTTAGCCAGCGCTCCGCCCCTTCCATCCATTCGACCCACACATCATCATAGTTGAGATTGTGGGTGTTTTGTGGCTGTTCGATATAGTCGAAATCGGTGCCCTGCACCTTGCCCGATCCGCGCAGGCGCGACACCAGCGTCCGTGCCTGGGCCACCGGAACGCGTGCATCGCGCACACCGTGCACGATCAATATCGGCGCCCAGCGGCCATTGGTGTTGCGGGCGGGAGAGACGGTGGAAAGCTCGGCTGCCCCCTTGGCCAAGTAGTTGGCACCAAAGCTGCCCAGATATCCGGCGTCATATTCGCGCATCATGGCGAGGTCGTACACCCCGGCTCCGGCAATCGCGCAGCGATATTTATCGGGGTCGCGCTGTGCCGCGCGCGCCGAGGCATAACCGCCATAGGACCAGCCCATCATGCACACGCGGTTGGGGTCGACAGTCCCCTGCGCCGCCATGTGGGTGATGACATCGTCGAGGTCGTCCTGCATCCGCAGGCCAAAGCCGTTGTTGCGGCCCATGGTAATGAATTCGCGGCCATAGCCGCCCGATCCGCGGTAATTGGGCTGGACCACGACATAGCCCATTTCCGCCAGTGCTTGTGACCATCCATCATAGCCAACTTCGTCGCGTGGCCCGAACGGGCCGCCGTGGGTCAGGATAACCATCGGCAGGCCGCGAGTCTGCTGGCGGTGGCGCGGCATGGTCAAAATCGCTTCGATGCTGACCCCGTCGCTCGCGGTATAGCGAAAGGCGCTGACCGGATTCATTTCGGTCTCACCGATATGCGCCCATTGCTGCCCGATCAGGCTGGTGCGGCCTGTTTCGGTATTATAGAGATAAAAGGTGCCCGGCGTGTTGGTGGACGCGACGTGGATGACGAATAGTGTTTCGGCTTCGTTGCTCGACCCGATGGTTGAGTTGCCGACGCCAAATGTTTCGTCGAGCGCCGTCTGCATTTCGCGCCGCGCGGGGTTGGTCCATTCGGTGCGCGCACGCTGTTCGATTACGGTAAAGCCTATCGGCAAACGCCCGCCGAAATTGGTTGCTATGTTGCCCACATCATAGCCTGCCACCTGAAATATGGGGGCGCTATAGGCCAGCGTGCTGAGGTTGACGCGATAGATTTTGGCAAAGCCATCTTTATTATCGCTAACCAGCGCATTGTCGCTGGTCGGGCTGATCCACTGCACATCCAGCCCGGTTCCGGTGAAGCTGGGGTCGTTGGCATTGGATATGGTGCGGAAGTTTTCCGAGGCATTCGACCGATACATGAGGCGCGTGCGGCCATTGTCGCGGTTCTCACCTTTGCCCATTCGCACTACGCCGTTCGCGTCAACAATCCACTCGTCAACCTCGGGGTTTGACCGTTGCACCATTGTATAGCGGCCAGTGGCGACATCAACATCTATGACCTCGGCGTTGCTTTGTGAGCCATCACGAAAGCCATCGCGCTCGACCAAAAGGTGCCCACTGGCATGGTCGATGTGCAGGATGTTGGAGCCGTTTCCGCCAGCCCCTTCCCACGCCAATTGAGTCATTTGGCGTGTATTGATGTTATAAGCGACTAAACGCCCTACGTCCGAACGCCGACCAAAGAGAATTTCGCGCGATATATATGTCAACACAATAGTATCGTTGCCGACCCAGCGAAAACCCTGAACGGTGCGGTCGCCAGCATCGCGATATTCGCCCATTGCGGCGAAAAAGGTCGGGCGCGCATTGGGGGTGGTCAGGTCGATCCAGCCAATCGCCGCCTGCCCCTGGTTTTGCATCTGCACCGCCATCTTGGCGCCATTGGGCGACAGGCGCGGGTTGATGATCGACGGCACGCGGCGGAACCAGCTGGTTGGTGCGCGACCAACGCCTGCGGCTATCGAGTGCGCAGTCACCACGATATCGCGATTTTCCTGTGCGGTGGCCGATCCGCTCATCGACGCCATGCCCGCCGCAACCGCCAATGACGCGGCACCCGCCGTCATCCATAGTTTTTTCATGCGATAAACCCTTCCCAATATTATCCTCTTAGCCACTGGGTCTAATGGCATCGGTGGGGCCAATCAAGAGGTCCGTTTCACTTCGTAAAAAAACCCCCCGCCGGATTGCTCCGACGGGGGTGTTTTCAACAAATAGGTGTGCAGATCAAATCGCGCTGTGCGGCGGATTACATCGCGCCGTGCAGCGGATTACATCGCGCCGTGGTGAAGCGCTGCAAGCAGCAAAATCGCCACGATGTTGGTGATTTTGATCATCGGGTTGACCGCAGGGCCAGCCGTATCCTTATAGGGATCGCCAACGGTGTCGCCCGTGACAGCGGCCTTATGGGCCTCAGAGCCCTTGCCGCCATGGTGGCCGTCCTCGATATATTTCTTGGCATTGTCCCACGCGCCGCCGCCCGATGTCATCGACAGGGCAACGAAGATACCCGAAACGATCACGCCCAATAGCAAGGCACCGAGCGCGGCAAAGCCTTCTGCCTGACCCGCAATCCAGCTGATGATGAAATAGACCGCAATCGGGGTGAGCACGGGGAGCAGCGAGGGAATGACCATCTCCTTAATCGCCGCCTTGGTGACTAGGTCAACGGTGCGCGCATAGTCGGGGCGGCTGGTGCCGTCCATAATGCCGCTGTCGTTGGCGAATTGGTCGCGCACGTCCTTGACCACGTCGCCGGCCGCGCGGCCCACGGCGGTCATCCCCATTGCCCCGAACAGATAGGGCAGCAGCGCGCCGAGCAACAGCCCGACAATGACATAGGGATTTTCAAGGCTGAAGCTGATTTGAGAGCCCGTGCCTCCATCGAAATATTGCGGGAAAAATTGCCGCAAATCGGTGGTATAGGCCGTAAACAGCACCAGCGCGGCGAGGCCCGCCGAGCCGATGGCATAGCCCTTGGTCACGGCTTTGGTGGTGTTGCCCACCGCGTCGAGTGCGTCGGTGCGCGCGCGCACTTCGTCGTCGAGATGCGCCATTTCGGCAATGCCGCCCGCATTGTCGGTCACCGGACCATAAGCATCGAGCGCCACAACCATGCCGGCAAGCGCCAACATCGACGTTGCGGCAAAGGCGATGCCGATAAGCCCTGCGAGTTGATAGGTGATGATGATCCCCGCGACAATCACCAGCGTTGGCAGCGCGGTCGCTTCAAGGCTGATCGCCAGCCCCTGGATGACATTGGTGCCGTGGCCGGTTTCCGATGCTTTGGCGATCGATTGCACCGGGCGATAATTGGTTCCGGTATAATATTCGGTGATCCAGATGATCAGGCCGGTGATGACCAGGCCAGCCATCATGCACCAGAACAGATCCATGCCGGTAAACGCGCCTTCGCCAGTCAACCCACCGCCGATTGCGGCATTCATGTCACCCAGAGCATAGCCGGTTGCCCACCAAATGGCGGGGATCGAAAGGAGGGCGGTAACAAGAAAGCCCTTGTACATCGCGCCCATGATGTTGGTTGACCCGCCCAGACGGACGGCATAGGTGCCGATGATCGAGGTGATGATGCAAACCCCGCCAACCAGCAACGGCAAAGTCATCAAGTTAGAGAAAAGCGCAGCATTGGTCACACCGGTGACGAGCAGCGCGATCAGCACCATTGTCGCGCCGACGGTGACGACATAGGTTTCAAACAAATCCGCAGCCATGCCGGCGCAATCGCCAACATTATCACCGACATTGTCAGCGATAACCGCGGGGTTGCGCGGGTCATCCTCGGGGATGCCTGCCTCGACCTTGCCAACCAGATCAGCGCCAACGTCAGCGGCCTTGGTGAAAATGCCGCCGCCAAGCCGCGCGAAGATCGAGATGAGCGACGCGCCAAAAGCCAATGCGACCAGCGCGTCGATAACTTCGCGGCTGCCCGGTAAATGGCCCGCCACTTCGGTCAGATAATAAAAGAAACCGGCGATGGCGAGCAGCGCCAGGCCTGCGACGAGCATGCCGGTGATCGCGCCTGCGCGAAAGGCCATCGTCAATCCGTCCTGAAGCCCGCGCTGCGCCGCTGCGGCGGTGCGCACATTGGATCGGACCGAGATGTTCATCCCGATATAACCCGCCGCGCCCGAAAGCACTGCGCCCAGAATGAAGCCGACGGCCGATGTGACGCCCAAAAACCAGCCGACCAGGAGCGCAACGACGACGCCAACCATAGCGATTGTGCGATATTGACGGCCAAGATAGGCTTGTGCCCCCTCCTGGATCATGCCGCTGATTTCTTGCATTCTTTCTGATCCGGCCGAAGAGCGAAGCACCCATTGGCTGGTAACGATACCATAGAGTACGGCGATAAGGCCGCACGCGATGGCGATTAAACTGATGGACATAGGACCCCTTTCCCACATTGAACTTTGGGGCGACGCCTAAGGGCAACCGCGCCAAAGGGCAAGCAAAAGCACAAGGCATTTACCCTGATCAGCTATTGGTGTTAGCTTTGGTGCTCCCATCCCAGCTGCTCGTCGGGTGCGGGGGGCGTGCCATCGATCAGCAATGGATGCGCGCTGCGGGGCAGGGCAGTGCCAATGCGCGTGGCATGAGTGGGCGGTTCTTCCGAGGTTGGGAGCGTGAATAACAGCTCATAATCATCGCCCCAGGTGAGGGCCATTTTCCTCAGGTCTGCGTCGCCCAAAATCTCATCAGGCAGCATAAGGCACGAGGTGTCGAGCGCGATGGTGACGTTGCTGGCATTGGCCATACGCTGTGCATCGAGCAATAAACCGTCGGAAATGTCCATTATTGCAGTGACTTGTGGGGCGATCGTGCGCCCCTCGACGAGGCGAGGCGCTGGTCGAAGGTAACGCGCCGTGGAATATGGAGACGCCTTGATTTTGCCAACCTGCCCCAGGTGCCCCGCCATCGCGGCGCCAATCACACCCGTCACCCACAGGCCGTCGCCCGGCGCTGCGCCCGAACGCGATGGAACAGGGGCGTGGCTGGCGCGGCCAATGGCGGTCATGCCAAAGGCGCGCGGTGCGGGGCTTCCGGCTGGCGCGCTGACGGTGTCGCCGCCGAGCAATGCTGTGCCATAGTGGGACAGCGCATCGCCCAGCGCGTTCGCAAAGCGCGCATCCCATTCGTCTGCCCCCAGCATGTAACCAAGCAGCACGCCAATCGGCTCCGCCCCCTTGGCCGCGAGGTCGGACAGGTTCATACCCACCAGCTTCCACGCCACATCTTCGGGCGCGCAGTCGGTGAGCACATGCGTGCCGATAACCAGCATATCGTGGTTGAGCACCAAATCACCCAGGCCAAAGCCACTCAAAACCGCGCAATCGTCGACAAGGCCGCGCGCGCCCGTGTGGCTGGCGATGCCGCGCAGCGCCGCGATGAACTCGGATTCTTGCATTATATATCCCGTTCTGGCTGAGCCTGTCGAAGCCCTGTTCTTCACTAGAAAGGAAAATCAACCCTTCGACAAGCTCAGGCCAAGCGGTTTTGAATGAGCGGCTGATGGAATCAGCTCTGGTCCCGCACATCTTTGGCAATCGCATCGAGCACGCCGTTGACAAAGCCGGCTTCGCGGCCAGCATCAAAAGCCTTGGCAACATCAACATATTCGCTGATAGCGGCGGCGGCTGGCACGTCGGTTCGCACCATGAGCTCATAGGTGCCGACTCGCAAAATCGCTTTCATTGTGCGGTCAAGCCTGGCCAACGACCATCCTTTGCTGAGCCTGGCTCCTATGCTTGTGTCAATTTCAAGCGCGCGGGCAATGGTCCCGCTCACCAAATCGTCAAAAAAATCAACTTCGGCCTGCTGATAGGCGGCGTCGGCAAATTCTTCGTCGTCAATCGTGGTGCCAAGCCGATGGTGATGAAATTCGTGAAGCAACTGCGTCACGGGGGTTGATTCCATGTCATATTGAAAAAGCGCCTGCACCGCAGCAAGCCGCGCAGCAGAGCGAGAGAGAGAACGGGAACCACTCTTATTCATAACAACATGCTTTCAACTGTGTCATCCTCGGCTTGATCGGGGATCCATGGGCTATGCGCCGCAATGGGTTCCCGCTTTCGTGGGAATGACAAATTAGTTCAATCTGTTTCGTATCGAAGCCGCATGAGCGGGCAAGCCTTCGGCCTCTGCTAATGTGATTGCCGCCGGTCCAATGGCTGCCAGCGCGGCGGCATCCAGGCCAATGAAACTGGTGCGTTTCATATAATCGAGCACCGACAAGCCAGAGGCAAAGCGCGCGCGGCGGCCAGTCGGCAAAACATGATTTGGTCCCGCGACATAATCACCAATCGCTTCGGGTGTCATCCGCCCAAGGAACACCGACCCGGCATGGCGCACATTGGCAAATATCTGTTTGGCTGCGTCATCATCCAGCGCCAGTTGCAGATGTTCGGGCGCGAGGGCGTTGATAAGTGGCACTGCCTCATCCATCGCGCCGATGGTGATGATCGCCCCATGGTTTGCCCAGCTTGCGGATGCAGCCTGTGCGGTGGGCAGGTGCGCTAATAATGTATCGGCAGCATTGGCTACCCTCTCGGCAAATGCGGCGTCATCAGTGATCAGGATCGATTGACTGGTCGGGTCATGCTCTGCCTGGCTCATCAGGTCGGCCGCAATCCAATCAGGATTATTGGCCGCATCCGCCACAACCACGATTTCCGAAGGCCCGGCAACCATGTCTATGCCGACGACGCCATAGACCTGACGCTTGGCCTCCGCCACCCAGGCATTGCCAGGGCCGGTAATCACGTCAACTGGTGCGATGGTTTCGGTGCCAAAGCTGAGCGCGGCAATCGCCTGTGCCCCGCCAATCCGCCATATCTCATCAACCCCCGCAATCAGGGCGGCGGCGAGCACTGCCGGGTTAATCACACCGCCCGGCGTCGGTGTCATCATGACGATGCGGCCAACCCCCGCAACCTTGGCCGGAATGGCGTTCATCAACACCGACGATGGATAGGCCGCCCGTCCGCCGGGGACATAGATGCCCGCCGCATCGATAGCATTCCAGCGCGCGCCCAACCGAACTCCCTGCTCATCAACATAGTCTCGATCATCGGGAAGCTGTTTGACATGATAATCAAGGATACGCTTTGCCGCCAGTTCGAGCGCATCGCGAAGCTCGGGACAGAGCGCGACATAGGCGTCTTTGGCTTCATCCAAACTGATCCGCCACGGGTGGCTATGTCCGTCAAACCGCTGTGTCAGGTCTGCAACGGCGCTGTCACCCTCGTTGCGCACGCGCGCGATGATCGCGGCGACGTCGGCTGAGACATCAACGTCTGTCTCTCTGCGCGCAGTGACCAGCGCATTGAAACGCATGGTAAAATCGGGGTTGGAGGAATTAAGCCTTTCCACTGATAACTGCCCTGAAAATATCGATGATCGCGCTAATGCGCGGGTTGGTTTTGAAGGCAGCGCGATTGGCTATGAGCCGTGCTGAGACCCGTGCCAACACCTCAACTTCTACTAAGCCATTGTCAGTCAGCGTTTTTCCAGACGAAACCAGGTCAACAATGCGGCTGGCAAGGCCTAGCTTGGGCGCAATTTCCATCGCCCCGTTCAGCTTGATACATTCTGCCTGGACCCCTCGTTTTGCAAAATAGGCCCGTGTTAAATTGGGGTATTTTGTGGCGACACGGACATGGCTCCATGTGCGGGGATCATCGTTTCTGGCCAGTTCAACTGGTTCGGCAACCGAAATGCGGCAATGGCCGATACCAAGGTCAACGGGGGCGTAAAGTTCGCTATAGCCAAATTCGTCGATGACATCCGATCCGACAATGCCGATTTGCGCCGCGCCATGCGCCACAAAGGTCGCAACATCGAATGCGCGCACCCGGATGAGGTCGATTGCCGGGTCATTGGTGGCAAAGCGCAAGCCCCGGTTGGCTTTGTCGAAAAACGCGGGCTCAGGCACAATGCCGGCATCGCGCATCAACGGCAGCGCCTCGTCGAGGATACGCCCTTTGGGGATTGCAAAGATCAGCCTTTGTGTCATGGTGCAGTGCACATAAGATGGACAGGGCGAGAGAGCAACACACAAGCCAAGGAAGCTCTCATATGATCGATAATGTGGATATTCACGAATGCGGCCCGTCGATGGTCGCCGCCGCCTTTGCCAATCAGGTCGCCTACTGCCTCAACAATGGCGCGCCGATTACCGCGCGGTTGGTGGCGGCGGTGGCGACTGTCCTGAACGGGGAGGGCAAGGGCGATTTCCTGAACCGCGTTCGTGCGTGGCAAGGCGCGCCGATTGCCGATGCGCTGGCGCTGCGCATTGCGGGCGGGCTTCATGCGCTGCATCTGTCGGGCGCGGCGCCAACCTTCGCGCCGATTTATGCCGATGAGGCCGGGCTCGATGACGCCGCGATCATTGCTGATGTTATCGCTACGCACGAGGCTGCGCTGCTTCCTTGGCTCGACAGCGCGCCGCAAACCAACGAAGCGGGGCGATCATCCAATTATATCGCGGCGATGCTGTGGCTGGCGGGGCAGGGGGCGACACCCAATTTCGATTGTATCGAGATTGGATCGAGCGCGGGTATCAACCTGATGATCGATCGTTATCACTATAATTTGGCCGGTGTTACGGTTGGGCCAAATGATTCAACGATGCGCTTTGCCCCCGAATGGCGCGGCGCACCGCCCCCTGATGTGCCGTTCAGCTTTGCGGGGTTGCGCGGGTCAGACATTGCACCCGTTGACCTGACCGATCCGGCACAGGCGCTCCGCCTGAAAGCCTATATCTGGCCCGAACATCATGTGCGGTTTGCGCGGATGGACCATGCGATTGCCTATGCCCATGCGCAAAAACCAGGCATTGCCGCAATGAACGCCGCCGATTTTGTCGAGGCCGGGCTGGCGCGGCCCCAGGCGTCGGGCACCATGCGCCTGTTGATGCACTCGATCGTCTGGCAATATGTCCCCGCCGATCAGAGAGCGCGTGTCATCGCGGCGATGGATGCTGCGGGTGCGCGGGCCACGGCGGAGCACCCGCTGGCATGGGTGGCGCTTGAGGCTAATCGCACCGTCCATCATCATGAACTGGTGGTGCGCTATTGGAACGGCGGGCAGGGCGATGGCGCGCCGCACAAACTCGCCCATGCCCATGCCCATGGTGCCTGGGTCGAATGGCTGGTATAGCAGCAGGGTAGCATATGTGATCGGAGGATATTTTCATGATTGATGTTAAGACCACAATCACATTGGCGGCGTTCGCTCTCGCTGGCCTCACCCTGGCTGGCGGCCTGTTTGCCGCTGGAGCGATGGCGCAAAAGCCGCCGTCAACCGCCCCCACAGCCGCTGCGCCAACCTCCTCCTCTTCCGCTCCCGCGAATGCGCCTGTGCCGGTTGAGGTGGCGCCGCCGGGCGACCCGGGGGTTAGCGAGCTGAACCACGATGCCGCCGCCGAAGCTGCGGCGCAAAATGCCGCCAATCAGGCGCGCGCCGCCGAGTATGAAGCCGCCCGCGCTGCGTATCTGGCCGGGGTTGCTGCTGCCGATGCGGCGCGGGCAGAATATGAGCGACAGCTCGCCGCCAATGCCGCCGCCGCCGCCCGCGCACAGGCCGAATATGACGCCGCTTATGCGCGCTGGCAGGCCGATGTCGCCGCGTGCCGGGCGGGCAACCGCGCGCGGTGTGCCGCCCCAGCATCCGTGCCGAAATAGCTAACCGAGCCGCTCCAACGCCGCCGCCAATCGCTCCGCCTCTGCCGCACGGGCACCGTGGTCCTCGCGCGCTTTTTCCACCGCTTCGGGTTTGGCGCGCTCGGTGAACGCCGGGTTGGCTAGGCGAGCCCCAAGCGCATCGCGGTCCTTCGCCGCCACCTCCAGTGCCTTGCCCAGCCGCGCACGTTCGGCCGCCACGTCAATCACCCCTTCGAGGGGGATAGTATAGGTCGCGCCATCGACAACCAATTGCATCGCGGCGCCCGCTGGAGCGCCCTCAAAATGCACCGCTTCGACGCGGCCAACGCGCTCAATCGCCGCGCTCAGTCGTCCAATCCGCGCCTGTGCTGCGCTATCCGCTTCGGCGGCATAAAGCGGCAGGCGCGCGCCCGGCGCAATGCCCAGCTCTGCCTTGGCCCCGCGCAAGCCCTGCACCAGTGCGATCAGCCAACTTATGTCGGCGCTGGCCTCCGCGTCCACTTCCGCATCCGGCTCGGGCCATTTAGCGGTAATCAGCGGATAATGCGCCCGCACCCCGCGCGTGCTCCACAATTCCTCAGTCACGAACGGCATGAACGGGTGGAGCA
>JBEBJX010000018.1:0-30242 GCA_040079655.1 Sphingopyxis sp.
CGGATAATGAAGCGCCTCACCCCCCCCCGGGCCCCCTTCGCTATGGCCACAACATTCCTTATGACCACAGCTGCGCTATTGCTCAGCGTTCCGGCGCGTTCGGAAACATTGCGCGAGGCGCTGGCCGCAGCCTATGAGAGCAACCCGACCATCACTGGCGCGCGCTCTGGTCAACGCGCGACCGATGAAGCGGTGCCGATTGCTCGGGCCGATGGATTGCCCAGCCTTGGCGCCTCAATTAGCTATACCGAGCAGGTGCTACAGGCATCGAACAGCTTTTTTTCGCCCGACCGCATATTATCCACTCAGGCCCAATTGAGCGTGCCATTGTATCAAGGCGGCGCGGTCCGTAATGCTGTGCGCGCGGCCCAAACCCGTGTCGAATCGGGTCAGGCCGATCTGCGGGGCACAGAATCGAGCATCTTCAGCCAGGTTGTCGGCGCTTATATGGATGTCTTGCGTGATTCTGCGGTGGTGGCGTTTAATCGCAATAATGTCGAGGTGCTTGCGGTCAACCTCCAGGCGACCCGGGATCGCTTTGACATTGGCGACCTGACACGCACCGATGTCGCCCAGTCCGAAGCCAGGCTGGCCAGCGCGCGCAGCCAGTTACAGGCGACTGAAGCGCGCCTGATCGGCAGCCGCGAAAGCTATATCCGGCTTGTGGGCCATGCTCCCACCGACCTTTCATCGCCGCCTGCATTGCCTGGGCTTCCTGATTCTGTTGAAACAGCGGTTGAAACCGCAATCGCAGACAATCCAGACTTAGAGGCGGCACAGCTCGATGCCGAGGCCAGTGGCTTTGATGTGCGATCGGTGCGCGGTGCGCGCTTGCCGCATATATCATTGACAACCAGCGCAGGCCATTCCGACTTTTTAGGCTCGGTCAGGGCGCCTGCTGCCCCGTCAACGACGAGTGCGTCATCGAGTGTCACGATGACCATTCCGCTGTTCCAGGGCGGCCGGCCGGCGGCTCGTGTGCGCCAGGCGCAGGCCCGCCAAAGCCAGTCGATGGAGCGCGTGATCGGCATGGAGCGCAATGTCATAGCGCAAACGCGCTCGGCCTATGCCAGTTGGCTCGCGGCCCAGGCCGTCGCCAATTCCAGCCAAATCGCGGTTGACGCCAACCGGCTGAGCTTGGAGGGGGTGCGCGCAGAAAACAGCGTTGGCACACGGACCATTTTGGATATCCTCAATGCCGAGCAGGAATATCTCAACGCACAGGTGCAATTGGTTTCGGCGCGGCGCGATGTCTATGTTGCTGGTTTTTCGCTGTTGGCGGCGATGGGGCGCGGCGAAGCCAAGGATCTCGGCCTGGATGGCGGTGCGCTGTATGACCCGGAGACAAATTATGCCCGCGTTCGCAGCCGTATATGGGATTGGGATCAGGATCCGGCACCGCAGCCAGTGGCCACGCGCACGCGGGGTACGGCGCCACAAACCGCCGATGTTTCTGAAAATCAGAACCCGGAATTGACACCATAGTTCTGCTTGACCAAAGTGTGCCATTGCTGGACAATGGGTGTAACTGGGGCATGGCTGAAAAATGGGGTTTTCATGGGTGATATGACGCGCGAACCGTCGATGGAGGAGATTCTCTCTTCAATCCGCCGCGTCATTGCGCGCGATGAGGATGCACAGGGCAATGGGGGCACTGGGTCCTTTGCCGACGATGGCGACGAGGAAATATTGGAGCTTGTGGCCACCGATACAGGCGATCAGCCTGCGTCAGAATTAGCCAGCAACGAAAGCGCCTCCGCTCTCACGCCCGAAGCGTTGGTGTCGGAAATCTCTGCCGAAGCCTCGCGGCAATCGCTAGATGCGCTCACCGCTATGGTGTCCAGCGATGCTGATCCGCTCGAAAAACCAGCCGGGCAGAGCGGGGATATTACGCTGAACGCCATGGCCGAAGCGATGCTGCGCCCGATGCTGAAATCATGGCTTGATACCAATCTTCCGCCCATGGTTGAGCGGCTCGTCTCGCGTGAAATTGCCCGGATAACCGGCAATCGTTTTTAGCTTGGTCCACTGAAGTGGACAGACAGCACCAGCCAGCACGACTTCAACTCAGCTGAATCTGAAATTGGCGATGCCGCTTCATCTCACAAAAATTGCCTTTGGTTGCAATAGCTTGACCTATCTTGCTGAGCGGCTGGCGATGCGCGGGGAAGAGGTGCGGTTGACTACGCGATACCGCCCCAAGCGTGCCGATGAGATAGTCGGAGGCTCGCTCTACTGGATTATCGCCAATCGCCTGGTTGCACGCAGCCCTATCCTGAAATTCGAACCTAGCGCAGATGGGCGCACTGAGATTGTGATTGCCGCAAAAGCGATTCCGGTGATGCCTGTGCCGCGCCGCGTTCATCAGGGTTGGCGATATTTGGAGGCGGCGGATGCGCCGCGAGATTTGGCCGATCTGGAGGGCGATGCCGCAGATTTACCAGATGATGTTCGCGATACATTGCAGGCACTAGGTTTGATTTGAGGCCCAATGCGCGAGCAAGCTATGCGCAATCGCAAACGGCGGCGGGCAGGCCATGCGTGCGCCATCTTCACCAGCTAAAGCAGCGCGGACCTCATCACGGCTCAGCCACATGGCGTCTTCGATTTCCTGATTATCGAGCGTTAGCGAGCGGCTTTGCGTGTTGGCGATACAGCCGATCATCAATTGCGATGGAAATGGCCATGGCTGGCTGGCGACATAGTGAACATCGTCTGCACGAACGCCCGCTTCTTCGTAGAGTTCGCGACGGACCGCCTCTTCGATTGATTCGCCAGGTTCCACAAACCCTGCCAGCGCCGAATAATTGCGCGCCGGCCATGCATGTTGCCGGCCAACCAGCACAGCGTCCCCCAATAGAGGGTCTTGGTGCTCGGCCAGCATGATGACGACGGGGTTGGTGCGCGGGAAATGCTCGGCCCCGCATGGCGAGCAATCGCGTTGCCAACCGCCCTTGGCCATGATCGTCATCTGACCGCACATCGAACAATAGGGGTGGCGCGCGTGCCAATCGACCAATGAGCGCGCCGCCGCATAGAGCGCGGCTTGTTCGGGCCGAAGCTGCGGAATGACACGCCATACGCTGCGCGATCGGGCGTCTATGTGGGGGCCGGGCGTGGCCAGCGCGACAAAGCGTGGGCGACCTTCTTCAAACCCGAGAAAGGCCAGGTCGGCATCTGGCGCGGCCTCGGCCAGCGAACCCCAGGCCAGACCGCCCTGATCATCGGCCTCAGGGTCAATGCCATCGAGCCTGAGCAACCGCGCACCATGCGCCTGCATCGCCAGTGCCAATTGTTCCGGAGAGCCGCGGACATGGTCGGCACGGTCGATTTGAGCGCCCGTAAAGCCGAGGGGCATGCCCGTCATTTCTGCGTCATGTCTTGCAAAAACACTTCGGCGACTCGGCGCTGAAAATCATAGCTTTCGGGCGGCATATAATTGGCATAGCCGCCAAAGCGGATTTTGCGCGATGGATCGACAAAAGCAATGGTTCCGGCCGCACCACCCCAGCCAAAAATGCCGCCACCATTGGGCGAATCGGCTCTGGTGACGCGGCCCCCCGCGCCAAAACCATCTCCCGAGGCGAGCGTGCCCGCCGTGCCGACATTGTCGGGCAACAGATTTGACATGGCGACATGCGCCGTCGCCGCTGACAAGATCCGCGTCCCGCCCAATTCGCCATGATTGGCGAGCATGTTGAGGAATCGGTCATAATCGCGCGCCGAACTGACCAATCCCGCTCCGCCAAAAGGGAAAGCTGGCGTATCGCGATAGACGCTGGTTGCTGCCGGATCGATCGGGATAAGCGCGCCGCCGAACGGTGCATAATTGCTCGACAGGCGATTGGTCTGTGTGTCGGGGACGCGAAATTCGGTGCTGACCATGTTCAGCGGCTCAAAAATCCGCGCCTTGAGGAAGGCATCGAACGGCTGCCCCGCCACCACTTCGATAATCCGGCCTAAAAGGTCGAGCGACACCGAATAGCTCCACCGGGTGCCGGGTTGATAGACCAAGGGCAGCGCAGCCAGACGGTCGGCGAATGCCTCCAGACTGGGTGCGGGCACCGCGTTGCTGATGCCTGGGATGCGCAATCGCGAAACCTGTGCCGGGGTAATGCCTGCGGCTTCATAAGCGGCCTTGATCGGCCCGTTCTGGATGATGGTATAGCCAAGCCCCGCAGTGTGGGTGAGCAAATGACGGATGGTGATCGGGCGCTGGGCCGCCACCACCTGATCAATCGGCGCATCGGCACTGGTCAGCACCTGCATATGCGCAAATTGGGGCAAAATATCGCTAATCGGCTGGTCAAGCCGCATCTTGTCTTCGTCGATCAAGATCATCGCCGCCATGCCGGTTATCGGCTTGGTCATCGAATAGAGCCGCCATAGCGTATCAGCATCGACGGGCCGGGCGCTGTCAAAAGCAATGTTACCCGCGGCGACGCTGTGCAGTGCGCCATCGCCAAAGCCAATGGCCGCGATTGCGCCGGGCAGCCGCCGTGACGTCACATAGTCATCAATATAGGCGCGCAAGGCGGGATAGCGCTCCGCCGCTTGCCAAAGGGCAAATGCGGGGCTCGACATGCCGGCCAGCGCCGCGCCGCCAGCAGCCCAGCCGAACATCTGGCGCCGGTTCAGCGCGGGCCCATGGATTTGGCCTGATGGATCGATTTCTGCTCTCATCGCTATTCTCCTCGAAATCACGCAATCACAAGCGCCCCCGCGCGGCGATAAAGCGTCGGCAAGCCCGCTTCGTCAAGCGCGTAAATTGGCCACCACTCGCCTTCCCCTACGGCAAGGGCGACGTCATTGCTGTAATGGAGTGTCAAGGTCAGGGCAAAGTGCGTGAAAATATGCCTGACAGCGCCCACTTCACGCCAATCGGCTGCGGGCGGGGTCGGCGCATCGCTCCATTCCGGCCCCGGCAGGGCGCGCATTCCGCCCAACAGCCCGCGTGGCGGGCGGCGGACCAGCCACACCGATGCCACACCATCGCGCTCGGCCTCGATCCACCATGCGCGGCCATAGCGTTCGGGCTTGGGCTTTTTTGCGGGCTTGAGCGGCAATGCGGCGGCGATGCCATAATGGTGCGCCATGCACCACCGAGCAATGGGGCAATCGCCACATCGCGGGGCGCGCGACGAACAGGGGCCGGCGCCAAGATCCATCAGAGCCTGAGCAAAATTCCCACCATTGTTGGCGGGCCACAAGGATTTTGCGGCCTTGGCGATGGCGATCTTTGCGGTAGGTAGGGGCTGTTGAATCGCGAAAAGCCGCGCGATAACGCGCTCGATATTGGCATCTATCGGGACACAGTCTTTACCAAATGCGATCGCGCCGATCGCGGCGGCGGTGTAATCGCCTATTCCGGGCAGTGTGCGCAAAGCTATAGGATCGCTGGGAAACTGTCCCTCATACCTACCCGTGATTATGTTGGCACAGGCGATGAGGTTACGCGCACGGCTATAATATCCGAGGCCAGCCCATGCGGAAAGAATGTCTTCGGGGGGCGCAGCCGCAAGCGCCAAAACCGTTGGCCAGCGCGTGGTGAACTGCTCGAAATACGGGATCACCGCTGCTACAGTCGTTTGTTGCAACATCACTTCGCTTAACCAGATCCGATAGGGGTCGGGCCGCTCGCTGCTGCTCGTGGCTATGCGCCACGGCAATATGCGCGCTTCCTTGGCATACCAATGGATGATGGCGCTCTGGATATGGGATAGGCTCTCGACGATCACATCTCGCTATGCCATGGTAATTGGCGTGACGAAACCTGTGGATCCTAAAAGGCTAAAAAGGCCTGGCCACCAGCCCATGGCCAAAGCGAAAGCGCGCGCGCGCGGCGGCGAAGCGCGCGCTATTGCGGATTTGGTGCCCGCGATCGGAGATACGGCGTTTCGCAAATTCGGATTTGTCCAAAGTGCGATCATCACCCGTTGGCCAGAAATTGTTGGCGACCGTTTGGCAAAGGTTTCGTCGCCGATTGCGCTGCGATTTCCGCAGGGCAAAAAATCCGATGGCACGCTGCATGTCAATGTGGTTGGCGCGCACGCAGCAGTCGTGCAGCATATTTTGCCCGACATCATTACCAGGGCCAACCGATTTTTCGGTTACGCGGCGGTAGCCCAGGTGCGATTGAGCCAGGGCTGGGCACCGCGGCCCGCAAGCACGGCAAATATGGACCGAGCGGTAGAGCAGCGCGACGTTGCTGTGAGCCAAAATATGTCTGTCCGTGCGATTAAAGACCCTGAGCTGCGCGCCGTGCTTGAAGGGCTGGCACAAAGCCTTGCCAATCGTGCTGCGCTGCCTAAAGTCGGCTAGGCAGCAAGAATATTTTACGGACGAATAGGACTGAGCGAGGGTTACATGCACTTTATGTTGAAAATTGGAGTGGGGTTGGCGCCTGTGTTCGGCGCGTTGACACTGTTGACCAGCGTCCCCGCCACCGCCTGGCAGGCCGCGCGGACCAATTTTGCTACGCTTGTGACGCGGGGGGCTGGCGGAAGCCACATCCTTGGCAACCCCGCTGCGTCGACCAAATTGGTCGAATATGTCAGCTACACCTGCCCGCATTGCGCGCATTTTACCGCTGAAACTGCGGCGCTGATGCGCACCCGCTACATCACTCCGGGAACGGTCAGCGTCGAGGTTCGCCATATCGTCCGCGATCCGGTGGATATGGCGATGGCAGCGGCGGCGAATTGCGGTGCGCCTGCGCGTTTTTTTGGGCGGCATGAGGCGTTGATGGCGCAACAAGGGGCGATCCTCGCGCGGGTTCAGGCTCTGCCACCCGCAACGCTACAGGCATGGGGCCAGGGCGCCGCGAACACGCGCTTGCGCCGCGTTGCCGATGATAGCGGGGTGACCGCATGGATGCGACTGCGCGGATTTACGCCAGTGCAAATCAACATCTGCCTTGCCGATGTGTCGCTCCAAAACCGCCTGGTTGCGATGACCAATGCTGGCACGGCGGCTGGCGTTACCGGAACACCGAATTTTGCTATCGATGGCGCTTTGCTGCCCAATGTCTATAGTTGGGCCGCATTATCGGTGCCCTTGGCGGCCGCTGTGGCACGTCATTAATTATCTGATTTAACATCTATCTCAAAAGGACCGACCCGATGAAAGCATATACGACTGCCCGCATTTTGGCGCTGGTCACCGCGACAGCAACCATGGTGTCGTTGGCGGCTTGTGGCAGCAGCGCCGACACCAGCACCACCGGCGCAGCAGAACCTTTGGCAAAGGTTGCCGCGCCGGCGGGGCGTAGCTGGAGCCAGGTCGCATCCGCGACGGATGATGGCTTTATGTTGGGTAACCCCGATGCGCCGATCAAGTTGGTCGAGTTCGGCTCGTTCACCTGTGGCCATTGCGCCGAATATTCGGTCACCTCGCATGAGGCGATCAAGACCGAGTTTATTGACAGTGGCCGGGTCAGTTTTGAAATGCGTCCGTTCATTCGCGATCCGCTTGACCTGTCGCTGGCGGTCGTGGCTTCTTGCGCGGGGGCGGATCGTTTTTTCCCGCTTGCTGAGAATATCTTTGCCAGTCACACCTCGATCATGGAAGGGGCACAGGCCGCGTCACAGGCCAATCAGGCGGAGATGGCCAATGTCCAGGCTTTGCCAGAGGCGGACCGCCTGCCGACGCTCGCCGGATTTTTTGGGGTGCCCCAGTTTTTTGCGGCGCGCGGCATCCCGGCGGCTGAAAGCAACCGCTGTTTGCGTGACGGTGCAGCAATAACCAAGCGCACCGAAGTTACGGAGCGTAATGCGCGCCAATATGAAATATCCGGCACGCCGACATTCCTTTTGAACGGGAATGTGATGCAGGATGCGGGCACATGGGAACAGGTGCGTGACCAATTGCGCAGCGCAGGCGCACGGTAGCCTTTTCGAGCGAGATGGAACATTGAGCGACTTGGAAAAGGCGGAAAATCAAGAGAACATGAGCCTGTTTCGATTCAGTATACCCGAAACAGACTCTAAAAGCGGTCCTTTGGGATGCGAATAACCCGCCTGCGCCTGTCGGGATTTAAGAGCTTTGTCGAGCCGACCGAGCTTCGGATCGAGCCGGGCCTGACGGGCGTGGTCGGCCCAAATGGCTGCGGCAAATCGAACCTGCTCGAAGCTATCCGCTGGGTGATGGGCGAGCAGTCACCCAAGTCGATGCGCGGCGGCGGGATGGATGATGTCATATTTTCCGGCACCCAGACGCGGCCATCGCGCGATTTTGCCGAAGTGGCCCTGGTGTGCGAAACGGCGGCGGCCACGCTGCTGGGCCCTATCGGGTATAAGAGCGTCGCGCATAATGACGGTGATGCGTTGGAGGTGGTCCGCCGGATAGAGCGCGGCGCCGGTTCGGCCTATCGCGCCAATGGCCATGATGTTCGCGCTAAGGATATTGCGCTGATCTTTGCCGACGCCGCGACGGGCGCCCACAGCCCGGCCTTGGTCAGCCAGGGGAGGGTAGCGGGGATAATTGCCGCAAAGCCCCAGGAACGGCGGATGTTGCTCGAGGAAGCAGCGGGGATTTCGGGGCTGCATGTGCGGCGCAAGGACGCCGAGCAAAAATTGCGCGCCACCGAAACCAACCTTGCCCGTGTGGGTGACCTGCTGGGGGATATGGAAAGCCGTGCCAATGCATTGCGGCGACAGGCAAAGGCGGCAGAGCAATATCACCGACTGACCGATCAGATCAGAGTAGCCGAAGGGCGGATGATATATTCG
This sequence comes from Sphingopyxis sp., assembly GCA_040079655.1. Taxonomy (GTDB): domain Bacteria; phylum Pseudomonadota; class Alphaproteobacteria; order Sphingomonadales; family Sphingomonadaceae; genus Sphingopyxis. Next base: position 8,730 of record JBEBJX010000018.1, read on the forward strand.
CGTTGGCGCGATGCAGCTGCGGCAGCGGATAGCGCGCGCGCCGAGGCAAGCGTGGCAGGCACCGCCGTGGAGGAGGCTAGCACGGAACAGCAATCGGCTGCCGATGCACAGGCGCAAGGCTCGGCGATGCTCGTGGCGGCGCGCGACGCAGCAAGCGCAGCACGCGAAGCCTATCACGCCCAATCCGCGCGTCAGGCACAATACCAAAGCGAGCGCGAAAACCTGTTGCGACGGATCGATGATTTAGCTCAGGAAAGTGAGCGCATCACGCGAGAAAGCGAAGCCGAGGATGCTCTGGCTCGTGAAGGCGCGACAGCGATAGACAGGCTTGAGGAAAGCGCACGGCAGCTTGTGCGGCAGATGGCATCGCGCGAAAAGGACAGGCCGACGATCGAAGCCCAGATCGCTCGCGCCGCCGATATTCAGCGCGATGCGGATGTCGCGTTCGCGCGCGCACGGGCCGAGGCTGCGAACGAGAGCGCCGAGCGGCGCATTGCTGGGGCGGCGGTTGCGGAGGCGCAAAGACGCTTGGAGCGGATTGATCGTGAATTGGTGCGATTGGCGCATGATGTGCGCGCGGCTGGTGATGGGGATGCGTTGGCGCAGCAGGCGCAGCAGGCGCAAGTGAAAGTGACCGCCGCACAGAGCAAGCTTGTCTCGGCGGAGGCCTGCGTGACCAGCGCCGAGCTAGCGCGCGCTGCGGCTCGCCAGGAAAGCGAAACACATAGTGCCGCATTGGCCGAGGCGCGCGTTTCGCTTGCCGCGCTTGAAAGCGAGGCGTTGGCGCTGGCCCGCTCGCTGGCGGCTTCTAACGGGGCTGGCCCAGCATTGCTCGACATTGTGCAGGCAGCTCCTGGCTATGAGGCTGCGCTGGCTGCTGCGCTGGCCGAGGATCTATCCGCGCCAGTGCTGGATGATGGCGCACAGGGTAAGCGCGGATGGCGCGGTTCCACATCATTGGCCGCTGATCCGGCGCTGCCAAGTGGGGTTGAGCCACTTGCCAATCATGTCAAAGCGCCTGCTGCAATATCGCGGCGCCTGTCACAGATTGGCGTTTGCGAGGTTGATGATGGCCAGCCGCTTCGCGTGGGCCAACGGCTGGTCACGCGCGCGGGGCAATTGCGGCGCTGGGATGGTTTTGTCTCCAGCGGAGACGGGGCGGCGGCGGCCGAGCGCATGGAGCGGGCCAATCGTCGTATCGCGCTCGAAAAGCAATTGCCCGAAGTGCGCAGTGGGTGGGAGAAAATCGCCCGCGCTTTTGAACAGGCTGACAATGTCGCCAATAGCGCCGAATCCGCACTCATATCAGCGAGGAATACACGCACGAAGGCCGAAGAGGATATGCGCCTTTGCGTGCGCGGCGCAGACCATGCTCAAGCGGCCTTTGAGCGATATACGATTACTGCCGCCCATATGGCCGAGCGGAAAAACACCGCAGACGCCGAACATGTGGAAGCCAAACGCAGCTGTGAACTGGCGCAAGCGGGGCTGGAGGCGCTTCCTGATGGAGCGGCCACAGATGGGCTTCTGCTGTCACATGAAGCGGCGGCAAACACCGCGCGCGCTACCCTTACCGCCTTGCGCGATGCGCTCGGCACGTTTGAGCATGATATGGCGCGCTTGCGCGAGGCGCAGATTGAGGCACAGGCCGAAGTGCGTGGGTGGAAAGCACGAACAGGCGAGGCGGCACGGCGGATCACAGCGATGAGCGATCGCCTGGGCAACATGAAGCGCGAGCAAGATCAGCTCAGCGGCAGGCCAGAGATGATCGAAGCCGCGATCATCGCGAGCAATGCCGAAGCAAGCGAGGGCAAGGCGCGGGTTGAGCAGTTGATGGCCGATGAACGGTCGGCAACCATGGCCATGGTTGCGCTCGAATCGCGGCTTGATGCGGCCCGAGAGGCGCTTGTTGTGGCGAGAGAGATGCGCGCCGGCGCCGTGGCCCGCGCCGAAAATGCGGAAAGCCGCCGGATAGAGATGGGGCGCATTTCGGGCGAGCGCTTTTCCTGCCCGCCGCCGCTGCTCCCCGAAACTGTTGGTTTCGATGGCGATACCGTCGGCAACCCGCAGGATGAAAGCGCCGCGCATGAGCGGCTGGCCCAAGCCCGCGAACGGATTGGGCCGGTCAATCTTGTTGCCGCGCAAGAATTGACCGAAATTGAAGCTGAGCTGATTAATTCAAGAGCCGAAGCCGACGAACTGCAACAGGCGGTGCACAGGCTGCGCGGCTCGATCGGCCATTTGAACCGCGAAGGGCGCGCGCGATTGGCGGCGGCGTTCGAGCAGGTCGATGGCCATTTCCAGCGGCTATTCTCGACGCTGTTCGGCGGCGGGCAGGCGCATCTGGCGCTGGTCGATTCAGATGATCCGCTTGAGGCTGGGCTGGAGATTATGGCGCAGCCGCCCGGCAAGAAATTGAGCACACTCACTTTGCTGTCAGGCGGCGAACAGGCGTTGACCGCGATTGCGCTGATCTTTGCGCTGTTCCTCACCAACCCCGCGCCGATTTGCGTACTCGACGAGGTCGATGCGCCATTGGACGACGCCAATGTCGAGCGGTTCTGTGATTTGCTCGACGCGATGGTCGCTGAGACCACGACACGCTACCTCATCGTCACGCACAACGCGGTCACCATGGCGCGGATGCACCGCCTGTTTGGCGTCACCATGGTCGAGCGCGGGGTCAGCCGCCTCGTCTCGGTTGACCTGGGCAGTGCCGAACAATTGCTTGCGGCGGAGTAAACCCCTTCGCGTCAATGATAAAAAAGGGCCGCGATTGCTCGCGACCCCCTCTTGTTTCATTCCGTCCTGCTGAACTTGATTCAGGATCAGGCTGACGAGGCGATAAAATCAGTCGTCGGTCTTTAGAAAGGCAGGCACATGGCCGCTATCGTCCGGGCCATCGTTTGAGCGCGGTGCGCGGCCAGCGCCATCACGCGGGCCACGGTCATCGCGGGGGCGATCACCGCCCGGGCGACGACGGCCACCACGGTCATCACGGCCACCACCATCTCTTCTGGGTCCGCGATCACGATCACCGCCTTCGCGTGGTTCGCGCGCTGGGCGGGTATCTTCGATTTCAGCCCCCGTTTCCTGATCGACGAGGCGCATCGACAGGCGGACTTTTCCGCGCGGGTCAATCTCGAGCACCTTGACCTTGACCGCTTGACCTTCGGACAGGACATCAGTCACTTTTTCGGTGCGCTCGTTGCGGATTTCAGAGACGTGAACCAGGCCGTCCTTGCCGCCCATGAAGTTCACGAACGCGCCAAAATCGACCATGTTGACGACCTTGCCGTCATAGATTTTGCCAACCTCGGCTTCTTCGACGATGCCCTTGATCCAGTTCATGGCCGCTTCGATCTGGCTGATATCGGACGAGCTGACCTTGATCAGGCCCTCGTCATCGATGTCGACCTTGGCACCGGTGGTGGCAACAATTTCGCGGATAACCTTGCCGCCGGTGCCGATAACATCGCGGATTTTCGCTTTGTCGATTTGCAGGCTCTCGATCCGCGGTGCGTGGGCGGAGAGCTCGCTCCGCACTTCGCCCAATGCCTTGGCCATTTCACCGAGGATATGGTCGCGGCCTTCCTTGGCCTGGGCCAGTGCCTTGCGCATAATCTCTTCGGTGATGCCGGCAATTTTGATGTCCATCTGCATCGTGGTGATGCCTTCCGACGTGCCCGCAACCTTGAAATCCATGTCGCCGAGATGATCTTCGTCGCCGAGAATGTCGGAAAGGACCGCAAAATCTTTGCCTTCAAGGATCAGGCCCATCGCGATGCCCGAAACCGGTCGCGTGATCGGCACACCTGCGTCCATCATCGACAGACAGCCGCCGCATACGGTCGCCATTGACGATGAGCCATTGCTCTCGGTGATGTCGGAAAGGATGCGGATAGTGTATGGGAAATCATCCTTGGTCGGCAAAACCGGGTGAAGCGCGCGCCACGCCAGCTTGCCATGGCCCACTTCGCGGCGGCCAGGTGCGCCAAAGCGGCCAACTTCACCGACAGAATAGGGCGGGAAATTATAGTGCAGCATGAAGGGTGAGTAGGATAGGCCGTCGAGGCTGTCGATCATCTGCTCGGCGTCTTTGGTGCCAAGCGTTGTGGTGCAAATGGCCTGTGTTTCCCCGCGGGTAAACAGCGCCGAGCCGTGCGTTCGCGGAAGAAAACCGGTCATCGCCTCAATGGTGCGGATCTGCGTTGTGGTGCGGCCGTCGATGCGCTGGCCAGTCTTGAGGATGGCACCACGAACAATGTCGGCTTCCAGCTTTTTGACCATCTTGCCCGCGGTCATCTTGGTCTGGCCATCGGCGTCTGCGAATGCCGCTTTGGCGATATCGCGCGCAGCATTGAGCGCGTTTGAGCGCGCCGATTTGTCGGTCAGCTTATAGGCCGCGGCGATTTGATCGCCGACCAGTTTTTTAAGCTGTGCCTTGATGTCGTCATTGCCCTCTGCGGTGGCGAGTTCCCATGGATCCTTCGCGGCCTGTTCGGCGAGGTCGATGATCGCACCTATGACCTTGCGGATTTCGGCATGGGCAAACATCACGCCGCCGAGCATCTGGTCTTCGGTCAGTTCCTTCGCTTCGGATTCGACCATCATCACCGCGTCACCCGTTGCGGCAACCACCAGGTCGAGCTGGCCTGCCGCCACGTCGGCCATCGATGGGTTAAGCTGATATTCCCCCTCGTCAGTGAAACCAACGCGCGCAGCAGCAATCGGCCCCATGAACGGGACGCCTGACAGCGTCAGAGCAGCCGACGCGGCGACCATCGCTACGATGTCCGGCTCGGTTTCGCCGTCATAGCTCAGCACCTGAGCAATGACGTTGATTTCGTTGTAAAAGCCTTCGGGGAATAGCGGGCGGATCGGGCGGTCGATCAGGCGGCTGGTCAGCGTTTCCTTTTCGGTTGCGCCGCGCTCACGCTTGAAAAATCCACCGGGGATGCGCCCAGCGGCGGAAAATTTTTCCTGATAATGGACGGTGAGTGGGAAAAAATCCTGGCCTTCCTTGACCGATTTGGCGGCAGTAACCGCGCACAGCACAACGGTTTCGCCATAGGTGGCAAGAACGGCTGCGTCGGCCTGGCGGGCGATGCGCCCGGTTTCCAGGGTCAGCGTCTTGCCGCCCCATTCGATTGATACGGTTTTGGTGTTAAACATACTCATATGTCATTTCACCCGCGCACCATATTGTGCAACGGGGCCTCTTTTTGCCCCAGGCGATCCGGCCTGGGTCGGTGCGGGGCGCGAGATGGCCCCATATGCGCCCCCTCACCGGATTGCGAGGGTGACATTTGCTGCCGCCATTTACGGGCAGCCAGATATGCAAACGGCCCCCGTTAAGGAGCCGATTGCGGAAAATTTATTTGCGCAGACCCAGTTTCGCGATCAATGCATTATAGCGCTCAGCGTCTTTGCGCTTGAGATAGTCTAGCAGCGAGCGGCGCTTGTTGACCATCATCAACAGGCCGCGGCGCGAGTGATTATCCTTATGGTTGGCTTTGAAATGTTCGGTCAGGCCGTTGATTCGTTCGGTCAGAATGGCAACCTGCACTTCGGGCGAACCGGTGTCGGTGCTCGCGCGTGCATTGTCCTTAATCACTTCAGCTTTACGTGTCGCAGTAATGGTCATCATATTTTCCCACGGTATCGTTTCACAAATTCAATCCGCGTGTCACCGATAGTGAACCAGAGCAGACGGAAACCAGCGCGATCGGCATATCGCCATCCTTCGCCAGATAATCTCCGTCATTCACGGATTGCCCGGAAAGCGTACCGCCATGGCGGATCACCCTTGCCTCGCCGGGCGCTAGGAGAAGAGCCGGGATACCGTCCAGCCCTGCCTCCAATGGCAAGAGATGCGCTTCAAGGTTGCGGGCCATAGCGGCATCGGCCAATTTGTCCAGCGAAATCGCGTGACCGAGGGCAAATGGCCCGGCCCGGATGCGGCGCAGCATGGTGATATGACCGACTGTCCCTAGGGCCAGCGCGATGTCGCGGGCCAGGCTGCGGATATAGGTGCCTTTTGAGACATGGGCGGCGAGGGTGATGTTGTTTACATTCTCGTCACCCTGAACTTGGTTCAGGGTCCATGGCGCGCCATCACTCGAAAGGTCCGCGCTCATGGGCGAAGGCGGGCCCATGGATGCTGAAACGAGTTCAGCATGGCGAAGTGAGAGCTCGTAAACCGTCACAGCCCTCGACTGCATGTCCACCACTTCCCCCGCGCGGGCGCGGTCATAGGCGCGCTTGCCATCGACCTTGATCGCTGAAAAAGCGGGCGGCGCTTGTTCAATTGGCCCGGTGAAACGCGGCAGAATGGCCTCTATCTCTGCCCACGTTGGGCGCACATCGCTGGCCGCCACCACCTTCCCTTCTGCATCCAGCCCGTCGGTCTGTGTGCCAAAAGCAATCGTGAAATCATAAACCTTGCTCGCATCGAGCATCCGCCCAGCCAGCTTGGTTGCCTCCCCTAGCGCGATCGGCAACACTCCGGTTGCCAGCGGGTCGAGCGTGCCGCCATGGCCAACCTTCACCTTGGCATAGCCGCCTGTCCGTAGGGCCCGCTTGACCGCGCTCACGACTTGCGTCGAGCCCATGCCCAGCGGTTTGTCGATAATCAGCCAGCCGTTCAGCTTGGTCATATGAACTGGGTCAGCAATTGATTGAACAAGCCAAGGATCGCCTGAACCGGGGGGATAATGATCGATGCCAGCGGGTTAGTGCCTGTGGCCATCGGCACAACGATAATCAGCAAGATGGGGATCAGCATGCCATATTGCCTGAGCCTGCCATAGTGCCGCGCCAGGCTGCGCGGCAGCAACCCCTCCATCACATGCCCGCCATCAAACGGCGGCAGGGGCAGCATGTTGAACACCGCCAGCATGACATTGAGCGTCAGAAAATTGCCAAGGTTGCTAAGGATAAATCCGATTGCGCCCTGATGCGCCGTGCCGCGAAAGGCCATAATCATGCCCGCCATCGCCAATAGTGCGACCATTGCCAGCAGCATGTTCATCATCGGCCCCGCCAGCGCGACCAGCATCATATGCAGGCGCGGCTTGCGCAGCCGCATGAAATTGACGGGGACGGGTTTTGCCCAGCCGAACACTGGGGCGCCAGAAAGCGCGAGGATCATCGGCAATGCCACCGTGCCGACGGGGTCGATGTGGCGGATGGGGTTAAAGCTTAGCCGCCCGGCGTTGCTCGCGGTCATATCACCGAAATGTTTGGCGACGCGGCCATGCGCAACCTCGTGAAACACAATCGCGATGACCAGCGGGGCCAACCATGTCGCGATGCTATACACCCAGCTGCTGATGTCGCTCATACTTTGGCCCATTCATCTGCAAGAATTGAAAACAGCACAGTATCGCGGACTCGCCCCGTCCATGTGACACGCTCGGCGCGCATGATGCCCTCCTGGGTGCAGCCCAGTTTGAGCACGGCGGCGCGGGACCGCGCGTTAATGGCATCAACCTTGAACGCCACACGTTTCAACCCGCAAGCGAACGCATGGTCGAGCATCAATTTTTTGAGCCGAGTGTTAAACCCCGTCCCGCGCAGCCGCGGAACAATATAGCTGTTACCGATCTCCTTCGAATATCCTGGCATGCCGTGGGCAATCCATGCCGTCATTCCAACCAACTCTGCACCATCAAAAATGGCATAGGGTTGGCGCCCGCCAATGCCGCTCAGCATCAGGCTGAAATTGAAATCAAAATGTTCACCGACATAGGAAACGGGGTAGATGGCCCATATGTCGGGGTCTTCGGCACAGGCGGTGCGAAGCGCCTCACGATGCTCTTCGCAAAGGATGACGAGCAAAATATCGCCGTCGCTTAGGGGCGAATAGAGGTCAGTCACTCCGCGCCTGCATGAAATGTTTGCGGCGGGCTTCAAAAAAGTGCCTCCGGCACATGGCAACATAGCGATCATTGCCACCAACTTCGGTTTGTGCACCGTCAAGCACTGCGCGGCCGTTTCCGTCAACGCGCAAGTTCATTGTCGCCTTGCGCCCGCATTCGCACACGCCCTTCAGCTCGACCAGGCTGTCGGCAATGCCGAGGAGCGCGGCAGAGCCGGGAAACAGCTCGGCCTGAAAATCGGTGCGCAAGCCATAGGTGACGACAGGAATATTCTCCTCATCGGCCAGTCGTGCCAGTTGGTGCACTTGATCGGCGGAGAGGAATTGCGCTTCATCAACCAGCACACAGGCGAGCGGGCGCGTGCCATGCTCTGCCATCACCTCGGCGAATATGTTGGTATCGGGGGTGAACCGCTGCGCTTCTGCCTTGAGGCCGATGCGGCTGGTGATCGCCCCGACATCATAACGATCATCGAGCGCGGCCGTCCACAGCATCGTCTGCATGCCGCGTTCGCGATAATTAAACGCCGCCTGGAGAAGCGTGGTCGATTTGCCCGCATTCATCGACGCATAATAGAAATAGAGTTTGGCCATTATGCTCCGTCCGCCTCGTCGTGCCCGGGAAGCGCGCCCAAGTCCTGCGCAACATGCGGCGCGCGCAGCAGTTGGCCGATATGGCTGCCCTCGTCAAAGCTCTCATCGGCGAGAAATTTGATTTTTGGCGCGAATTTCAGCTTGATCGATTTTGCCACTTCGCGTTGCAGAAAGGCCGTGTGGGTGCGTAGCGCCTTGATTACCGCTGCCTCGTCTTTGCCAAGCAGCGGTTTGACGAACGCCGTGGCATGCCGCAAATCGGGCGACATCCGCACCTCGGTAACGCTAACAACATGGCGGGCGAGCGTGTCGTCGTGCACAATCCCGCGTGCCAAGACGGCGGACAGCGCATGGCGCACCTCTTCGCCGACGCGCAACACGCGAACCGAGGGGCCTTTGCTGTTTACGTCACGGGCCACGCGGCCACTCCTATCCAAATGAGACAAGCCAATGTGGGCATAGCGGCGAAGACTGCTCCGATCATGCAACCTTCGACGAGGCAGCCCGCGCCTTCGATGGCCGCTTCGCCAAGCATAACATCCTTATCGTCTTCCTTGCTCTGCTCCACGACTTTCGCCCATTACAGTGTCCGTGCACGTTCCTCGACCTCAAACACTTCGAGGTGATCGCCTGCTTTGATGTCGTTGGTGTCGGCGAGCAGCACGCCGCATTCCAGCCCGGCGCGCACTTCGCTGACATCGTCCTTGAACCGACGCAGCGAAGAGATGGTCGTCTTGGAAACGATAACATCGTCGCGGGTAAGACGCGCATGCAGGCCCTTTTTGATGATACCTTCGAGCACGAGCAGGCCGGCCGCCTTGTCTTTCTTGCCGGCAGGGAACACGTCTTTGACCTCGGCGCGGCCAACCACCGTCTCGATGATTTCGGGGCCCAGCTCGCCCGCCATTTCCTTCGCCACATCTTCGGTCAGATGATAGATGACGTCGAAATATTTCAACCGCACGCCGCGCATCGTCGCGACTTCGCGGGCTTTTGAATTGGGGCGAACATTGAACCCGATGATCGGTGCATTGGATGCACTGGCCAGCATGACGTCGCCTTCGGTGATTGCGCCTGCACCAGAATGAAGGATGCGGACTTTGATCTCATCGGTTGAAATTTTGTTCAGCGCGGTGACAATGGCTTCAACAGAGCCCTGCACATCGCCTTTCACCACCACCGGATATTCGATGACCTTGGCCTTGTCTTCCAGCTGGGAGAAAATGTCATCAATGCTGGTCGGTGCAACTGTGGTGCGTTTCGCTGTCGCTTGTTCGGCGCGATAGGTGGCAACTTCGCGCGCGCGCGCTTCGCTCTCTACCACGGTCAACGTGTTGCCCGCAGACGGCATACCGCCCAGGCCGAGCACCTCGACTGGAAACGAAGGCCCTGCGGATTTCACCTGTTTGCCCTGATCATCGATCAGCGCCCGGACCCGGCCGCTTTCGGAGCCGACGACAAAGATATCGCCGACCTTCAACGTGCCACGACGCACCAAAACGGTGGCAACGGGCCCACGACCCTTGTCAAGTTTGGCCTCGACCACGGTGGCCTCGGCGGCGCGATCAGGGTTGGCTTTCAGCTCCATGATTTCGGCTTGCAGGGCGATTTTCTCAATCAGCGCATCGAGGTTGATTTTTTTGAGAGCGGATAGTTCAACATCCTGCACTTCGCCGCCCATAGCCTCGACCATCACTTCATGTTCGAGCAGGCGTTCGCGGATTTTTTGAGGGTTGGCCCCTTCCTTGTCGATTTTATTGATGGCGATGATCATGGGAACACCAGCGGCCTTGGTGTGATTGATCGCCTCAATCGTTTGCGGCATCAGCCCATCGTCGGCGGCAACGACCAAAATGACGATGTCGGTCAGGTTGGCACCGCGGGCGCGCATTTCGGTAAAGGCGGCGTGGCCTGGCGTGTCGAGAAAGCTGATAAGCGTCCCCGATTTGGTTTTAACCTGATAGGCGCCAATGTGCTGGGTGATGCCCCCTGCTTCTCCGGCCACGACGCGGGTTCCGCGAAGCGCGTCGAGCAAACTGGTTTTGCCATGATCGACATGGCCCATGATCGTCACAACCGGCGGGCGTGTCACCAATGTTTCCTGAGCATCAACATCGCTGTCATGGTCAATATCGATATCGGCCTCAGACACGCGTTCAATATTGTGGCCAAATTCGGTGATCAGCAATTCGGCGGTATCTTGGTCGATCGTTTCATTGATCGTTACGGGCATGCCTAATTTGAACAGCGCCTTGACCAGGTCCGACCCTTTTTCGGCCATGCGGTTGGCAAGCTCCTGAAGCGTGATTGATTCGGGAACAACGACATCGCGGACCTGTTTTTCACGCGGTTGCTTGCTGCCGCCAAAAGACCGGCGATGTTCTTTTTCGCGCGCGCGTTTCAGTGCGGCAAGGCTGCGGGCACGGGCGCCGTCATCATCGCCCAATGCGCGGCTCACGGTCAGCTTGCCCGATTGCCGGCGGCTGTCCTCGCTGCGTTTATTTTCGCGTGAAGGCGGTTTTGGTTCGGGCCGCTTGGGCGCTTCAACCGGGGTAAATCGTCGCGCAGGCGGGGGAGTTTTTGTGGCTGTATTTGTCGTGTCCGGTGCGTCATTTATGGTGGGAACGTCTTCAATTTCCGGTGCATCATCGACGCGAGGCGGAGCTTCTGCGGCTTTTTCAGCGGCCTGCTGCACAGCCTTCTGACTGTCCTCAGCGCGTCGACGCTCCTCATCCTGGGCGGCGGAGCGGCTCTCTTCTTCGCGGCGCCCTGCGGCTTCGAGCGAGGTCATCCGGGCCTCTTCGGCCTCACGGAGCAAGCGGGTTTGGCGTTCCTGACGCGATTCGAGCGATTCAGGTGCCGGTTTTGGCGCTGGCTTTGGTGCCGGAGCCACAACGGGGGCAGCGGGCTCGGGCACAGGCACTGGCTCTGGGGCAAGCTCAACCTCGCCCGCTTTGCCCATGATGCGGCGGCGCTTCACCTCAACCACCACCGTATTCTTACGGCCATGGCTAAATTGCTGCTGGACCTGGCCAGCCTCCACCGTGCGCTTCAAACCAAGCGGTTTGCGCGTCAGGGTCGGCTTGTCGGACTCATTTTCACTCATTGACTTAGGTAATCCTTAAACTTCAGCAGTATTTATGCGTTATCATCAACCGTAGCCGATCCTGCAAATCGGTTCCAGCGACCAAGAAGATTTTCGATTCGTTTGGCCCACAAGGCGTCTGTAACTGCGATATGGACAGCGTTGTCGCGGCCCAATGCCACAGACAGGGTGGTTCGGTCCACAGGCAGTATGTATCCAGTCATTGCTGTGCCTTCTTTTCCCTCTCCGACCCGCCAGCTCTGGTCGCGCTTGCGGCGACCATCTTCAGCCGCATCTGAGGCATGGGCAAGCAGTGAAACGGTGCCGGCGCGCGCCGCTTGGTCGATCCTCTCGGCTCCAATCAACAATATGCCTGCTTTTGCCGCCAGACCCATTTGCGCCAGAAAATGGCGTAAAAACTCTGCGTGAATCTGCTGGGGCAAATCATCGGAAAATCGCGCTGGTGCGCCCTTGAACGCGCGCGCAACGGCGCTTTTCATCTTCCCTTTTGCGATGGCAACAGCCAGCTCGGATCGATTGACGCCAATCCACGCCCCGCGCCCGGGCGCACGCGCCATGATATCGGGCAATAAATCGCCATCGGGCGAAAGCGCCAGCCGCACCAGGGCGGATCGTGTATCATGCTCGCCCGTCAAGATGCAACGGCGTTCCGGTGACGCCACATCGCTACCGCTAGGGCGTTCCGGTGACGCCACATCGCTACCGCTAGGGCGTTCCGGTGACGCCACATCGCACCCGCGAGGGCGGGGTGCCGTCGTCGTCACATCAATCGATGATGGATCAATCAGCTCCGGATCATGGTGCGGGGTCCGCATGGGCGGCCTCCCCATTTTCGGACCCAGTGCCATCAGGCAGGGCGCCTTCGACAGCTTCGTCCTCGAACCAGTGCGCGCGCGCGGCCATGATTGTCTCATTGCCCTGTTCGTCGCTCAGCCCATATTCGCACAATAGGCCGCCCTTATCCTCTGGCCGCTCCTTGCCGCCGCGTCGCGGTTCGCTGCGCTTTTTGGCGACAAGCTCATCGGTGGCAAGGTCGGCCAAATCGTCAAGTGTCTTGATTCCGGCCTTGCCCAGGGTGACCAGCATGGCCTCTGTCAAGTTCGGCATTTCAGCCAGCGCGTCTTCGACACCCAGCGAACGGCGCATTTCGCGTGCGGCCGCCTCGCGGCGATCAAGCGCCTCTTGGGCGCGGCTTTGCAGCTCTGCAGCGAGGTCTTCGTCAAACCCTTCAATCGCTGCCAACTCTTCGGGCGCGACAAAGGCGACCTCTTCCATTTCGACAAAGCCCTCGGCAACCAGCAATTGGGCCAATGTTTCGTCAACGTCCAATTCTTCCTGGAACATCGAGGAGCGTTCGATAAATTCGCGTTGCCGCTTTTCGCTCGAATCCGCTTCGGTCATGATGTCGATGGCGCGGCCGGTCAATTGGCTGGCCAGGCGGACATTTTGCCCGCGCCGTCCGATGGCTAGGCTCAATTGATCGTCAGGAACGACCACTTCGATACGGGCTTCATCTTCGTCGATCACAACGCGGCTGACGGTTGCGGGCTGAAGCGCGTTGACGACAAAGGTCGCCGTGTCTTCGCTCCACGGGATGATGTCGATCTTTTCGCCCTGTAATTCCTGGACAACGGCCTGAACGCGGCTGCCCTTCATCCCGACGCACGCGCCGACCGGGTCTATACTGCTGTCGTAGCTGATGACGCCGATTTTGGCGCGGCTACCGGGGTCGCGCGCAGCGGCTTTGATCTCGATGATGCCGTCGTATATTTCGGGGACTTCCTGGGCGAACAGTTTTTTCATGAAATCAGGGTGGGCGCGGCTCAGCAAAATCTGCGGCCCGCGGGTTTCATTGACAACTTTGAGGATGATCGCGCGGATGCGGTCGCCCATCCGCACCATTTCGCGCGGGATCTGCGCGTCGCGGCGAATGACCCCTTCGGCCCGGCCCAGATTGACGATGATATGGCCAAATTCAACCGACTTGACGACGCCGGTGATGACTTCGCCTGCCCGGTCTTTATATTCTTCATATTGGCGTTCGCGGTCGGCTTCGCGGACGCGCTGAAATATCACCTGCTTGGCGCTTTGGGCGTCGATGCGGCCAAGGTCGATGGCGGGTAGCGGGTCGACGATGAAATCGCCTATCGCGGCACCGGGTTGCAATTTTTCGCCCTGAGCCAGATCGACCTGTTTGAAATAGTCATCAACCTGCTCAACCACCTCGACAACACGCCACAGGCGCAAGTCACCTGTCATCGGGTCCAGCTTGGCGCGAATGTCGTTTTCTTGGCCAAAACGTGCGCGCGCGGCGCGCTGAATGGCTTCCTCGATCGCCTCGATGACGATGGACTTATCGATCAGCTTTTCGGTTGCCACGCTGGTAGCAATGGCGAGTAATTCGGCGCGGTTAGCGGAAATGGCGTTGGCCATGGTCTGTTCAGTCCTCTGCTTGATAGGTTTCGATGTCGTCAGCGCCGTCATCCACTTCTTCTGCTCCCGAAGTGTCGAGCGGCCGCGTGGCGGCAATTAGGCGGTCGGTCAAGAGCAATTTAGCCTCAGCCACGTCGGAAAATGGAAAGGAGAGCGGCCCGGCCTTGCGGTCGGCGAGGTGGATTATTCCATCGTCCACGCTGCCGATAATGCCGTTCAGATTCTTGCGCAACGCCCCGCCATCGATGGGCGGCGCGCCTTCGGCCAAGGTCACTTTGGCTTCATGCCCTGCCCAGTCGGCGAAATCTTTGGTTCGGGTCAATGGGCGATCAATGCCAGGCGAGCTAACCTCGAGCCGATAGGCGGCATCAAATGGGTCGCGGCCCTCGGCCTCCATTATGTCGAACAGATCGGACAAGCGGTGCGACAAGGCGCTGCAATCATCAATAGTCAGCTGACCGGTATCCGGCCGTTCGGCCATCACCTGTAATGTCGGCCCATCATCACTGGCACTATCACCAAAAAACCGCACGCGCACCAAATCAAAGCCGAGCGCTTTCGCTTCCGGCTCCACAAGGTCTGCGATGGTGGCGATGTCCGCCATTGATTCTCCATTGGGCAAAATAGTGGGCAAAATAGGCATGGGGCTTTCCCCGCCGAAGCTGGTGCCCCGACGCTGCTGAACCTCTCACGATGTCAAGTAGCGGCCCGCCTATAAGCGGCTTCCTTGCAAAGTGCAAGCGGGGTCGCTCGGGCTTACCGCTCCTTTTGCCGCGCGGTGTCGCGATTGCCGGGCTGCACCGAAACGCCGTCGCGGTCGATGGTAACGCCGACGGGGCCAATTTGCGCATCAACAGCGATACCATTCTCGTCGGTTATAGTGATTTCGGGCTCGCTGATAATCGGCAAATCATCGAATATAGCAGAGTCGGACCTTGGCGGCGGGGCTGGGCGGCGTGGGCGCGGCGCGGCGCCGGGCACCGCCTCTGCCATGAAGGCCCGCCATATGCGTGCGGGCTCGCTGCCCCCCGTCATACCGCGCAAGGGGCTGTTATCATCATTGCCGATCCAAACACCGACCACCAGATCACCGGCGAACCCGACAAACAGCGCATCGCGGTAATCCTGTGTGGTGCCCGTTTTGCCAAAGGCGGGAACGCTCAATCGCGCGGCGCGGCCGGTGCCTCCCCCGCTGCCGTCGTCGATAACGGCGGAGAGCAGGTCGAGTATCGCGGCGCGGTGCGACGATGGCATCGAACTGCGCCCGTCGAACAGGCTCTCGAATATTCCTGGCTCCTCTTGTCGCAAAGCGTGCGGCGCGACAGGGCCATAATTGCCTGAAACGGTGGCAAAGGCGGCTGTAAGTTGTAGCAATGTCGTGCCCGAACTGCCGAGCGCGCTGCTGGCATTGTCGGCGATGGGCGATGTGATGCCAAGGTCGCGCGCGGCCGCACGCACCGCCGCGCCGCCAACCTGGTTATAGAGGCGCACCGCGACAACATTGCTCGACTGGGCAAAGGCCTGTCGCAAGGTAATCTGCCCACGATAACGGTCGCCATAATTGATCGGGCGATAGTCGCCCGTCGTGATCTGGCTATCATCGACCATCGATTCCGGAGTCATGCCGCTGCGCAATGCGGCAAGGTAGACGGCCAGTTTGAACGTCGACCCGGGTTGACGCAGCGCCTGTGCGGCGCGGTTAAACGGGCTGTCGGCGTACGAGCGCCCGCCGATCATCGCCACCACTTCGCCATTGGGGCGCATCGCCACCAGCGCCACCTGAGCCCGGCCGAGCCCGGCGCGTGCCGTTACCCGCTGCGCGATCCTCTGAAGCCGCGCATTCAATGTTGTCGTTACCCGTGCATCGCCATAGCCGGCCTGAATGGTGGCGCGCGCTTGTGGCATGGCCCAATCGGCGAAATAGGTTCCCGTCGGCAGGCTGCTACGAGCGCGGTGGTCGATACTGGCAGGGCGGATGGCCGCGCCTTGCGCTGCGGTCAAATATCCCGCATCCACCATGCCCGCAATAACGACACGCTGCCGCGCCTGGGCACCGCGTAAATTGCGGGTTGGGGCGAGCCGCGATGGTGCCTTGACCAGCCCGGCCAGCATCGTCGCTTGGGCGAGCGTCAGATGTTCGGGTTGACGATAGAAATAATGGAGCGACGCGGCGCGCAGGCCATAGACATTGTCGCCGAAATAGGCGTTGGAAAGGTAGCGCGAGAGGATTTCATCCTTGGTCAGCCAGGCTTCCATCCACCAGGCAATCAACAATTCGCGGGCCTTGCGGCTATACGTCTGATCGGCGGAGAGGAAGGTGAATTTGGCGAGCTGCTGGGTGATGGTGCTGCCGCCTGCGGTGCTGTCGCTGGTCAAATTGGTCCATATGGCGCGCGCAATACCGATCGGGTCGACGCCCCAATGGCTGTAGAAACGACGATCCTCGGTGGCAAGGAACGCCTCGATAACGTGCGGCGGCAGTTTGGCGACCTCGACCGGCTCATCAACGATCGCGCCGTTGCGCGCAATCGGTCGCCCCTCGGCGCTGACCAGCGTCAGTTGCGGTGGCGCGATGGGTTCGAGCGATTTGGACAGCGGTGCCGTCCATGCCAGCCACGCAATGGCCAGGGTGAACAGGATAGCGAAGGCCGCCATGCCCCGCTTTGCCCATGTCCATCGCCGACGCCATTTGGAGGGCGGAAGGGCGGGTGGGGCCTCTGGCGCGTCAGCGGGCGCCTGGGGTGTGACGGGCCTGACAGCATCGCTGATTCGATGAAAAATGCTGTTTACAGAAGAGGCTACGCTATCAAGCGGACGGGCCGATGGTGCCGCACTCCTATCGGGCCGCATCGCGCGAACCTCGGCTTCCAACTCGTCGATGCTCTTGCGCCTGGTCGCGTCCGCGCCCGCGCCCGCGCCAACAGAGGGCGTGCTTGTGCCGCTGCCGCCAATGCCGCCATAGCCTTCGGGCAAATCAAAGGGGTCATCACTCGACATCGGAAGCTGTATTACCATAACACTACACAAGGGGAAGCCCATATTGCGCGGGTGCGCACAAATCGCAATGGCCGTGTTCGCGACGACATGATGTGTCCAGTTCGTGAAATATAATTACTAGGCTTGGCACCTCGCTATCGCTATGCTTTTGATCGCAAAACCCATATGGATGTCGGCTGTATGACCCACCCTTCGCGTAATGCCATCCGCGCGCTCCACCGCCAAAGCGAGGGCGTGATAACCGCCGCCAACCTCGCGGCACTGGCCGCCAGCGGTCCCGATATTGCGGTGGTCAAGACATTTGGCCGCGCCATCATCACCCGTGCCAAGGCGAGTGGCGCGCGCGACACATTGGTCGGTGCGTTGATGAACAAATATCGCCTATCGACCGAAGAGGGCGTGGTGCTGATGTGCCTGGCCGAAGCGTTGCTGCGCGTCCCCGACAGCGACACCGCCAACGCGCTGATCCGCGACAAAATCGCCGGGCGGCATTGGACAGCCAGCAAGCAGGAGGGAGTCGAGCATAGCGGCGCGTCGATGCTGGTTGATCTGAGCGCCTACGGCCTGTCGCTCGGCTCGGCGACATTGTTGCTTGACCAGGTTGGCAGCACCGCCAAGCCTGCCAATATCCTGCGCAGGATGATCAAACGATCGGGCGAGCCCGTGATCCGTCAAGCCGCTTATGCAGCGATGAAGCTATTGGGCCAGCAATTTGTGATGGGTGAGACGATCGCTTCGGCATTGAAGCGTGCCAATCGCGAATCGAGCGAACTGGCATCCTTCGACATGCTCGGCGAGGCGGCACGCACAGCGGACGATGCCGCGCGTTATGCGGCTTCCTATGCCGATGCTATCGCTGCAATTGGTGCGGGGGCAAAGCCGGGTGATCCGCACGCCAACCACGGGATTTCAATCAAGCTCAGCGCGCTGCACCCGCGCTACGAATATCTCAAGCCTGAGCGCCGCCGCGATGAATTGCTGCCCGTCGTGCTCAATCTCGCGCGCAAAGCCCGCGCCGCCAATGTCCCGTTGATGATCGATGCCGAGGAAAGCGACCGTTTAGAGCCGCATCTCGACATTTTTGCCGCCCTTGTCGACGCAGGCGTGGCCGATGGCTGGGCGGGGCTGGGCATCGTCGTTCAAGCGTATCAGAAACGCGCGAGCGCGGTGATCGAATGGGTCGGCAATTTGGCGCGTGCCCGCGGGGTCGTAGCCGCTAGTGCCTGCACTAGGGGAAGGCCGATTAAGGTCGCGCTGCGGCTGGTGAAAGGTGCCTATTGGGACAGTGAGATCAAGCGGGCGCAGGCGATGGGCCTCGATGATTTTCCGGTGTTCACCGACAAACGCCACACCGACATCAATTATATGCGCTGTGCGCAGATGCTGTTCGGTCTGCAAGATTGCATCTACCCCGCATTTGCCACGCACAATGCGATGACGATTGCTTATATCGCCAGCCTGTTTGGCCAGACCAGCGACCATGAATTGCAACGGCTACACGGGATGGGTGAGGGCGCGCACGACGCGCTCGCAGCCAAGTGGGAAAGTCCAAACAAGGACGCGCTGATCGCACTCGCCCCGCTCATCCGGCCGGTGCGCGTTTACGCCCCTGTTGGCACCCACCGCGATCTGCTTGCCTATCTGGTGCGGCGCTTGCTTGAAAATGGCGCGAATAGCAGCTTCGTTCACCAATTTGCTGACGACAGCATCAGCGTCGAGGACTTGGCCGTGGATCCGCGTGCAAAGCCCAGTGAAGGCGAGGCACCGCCCTTGCCCACTGGGCGCGATCTTTACCTGCCAGAGCGGCGCAATGCGCGCGGACACGACCTTGGCGACCCCGGCGTGCCCGAGGCGCTGCTCACCGCGATGGCCGAAGCCCGCAGCGCGGCGCGTCATGCTGCGCCGATCATTGCTGGGGTAGCGATGACGGGGGCTGGACAGTCTGTGCGCAATCCCGCCACTGGCGCAAGCGTCGGCACGGTGATCCATGCTGACGAGGCGATGGTCGATGCGGCGATGCGATGCGCAGCGGCAGCCCAAGGCGACTGGAGTCTGGCGGGCGGGGCGTTTCGGGCGGAGCGGATTGAGCGCGCCGCCGATTTGATCGAGGCAGAAGAAGCGCATTTCCTGAGCCTGTGCGTTGACGAGGCGGGCAAGACGCTGGTTGATGCGGTCGCCGAAGTGCGTGAGGCGGTCGATTTCCTGCGCTATTATGCGCTCCAGGCGCGGCAGAATTTCGGCGACGCTTTGCAGCTGCCCGGGCCAACCGGCGAGCGCAACGAGCTGGTGCTGGAGGGCAAAGGCGTGTTCGTCTGCATCTCTCCGTGGAATTTTCCGCTCGCCATTTTCCTCGGCCAGGTGTCGGCGGCGCTGGTCGCGGGCAATGCCGTGCTCGCCAAGCCCGCCGAACAAACGCCGCTGATCGCGGCGGCGGCGGTTGATGTTCTTCACCGCGCCGGAGTGCCCCCCGAAGTGTTGCATTTCCTGCCCGGCTCTGGTGCGACTGTCGGCGCGGCGATGACCCGCCATACGGGTGTTGCGGGGGTAGTGTTCACCGGATCGACCGCCGTGGCGCGCACCATCAATCGCACATTGGCGGACCGCGATGCGCCAATTGCGACGTTTATTGCCGAAACCGGTGGCATCAATGCGATGATCGTCGATTCGACCGCGCTCCCTGAGCAAGTGGCGCGCGATGCGGTGGCTTCGGCCTTTCAAAGCGCGGGGCAGCGTTGCTCTGCGCTCAGGCTGCTTATCATCCAGAACGATGTGGCTGAGGCGATGATCGCAATGATTGCGGGGGCCATGATGGAGCTTAGCGTTGGCGACCCCGCCGACCTTGCCACCGATATCGGCCCGATTATCGACGCAGGGGCGCGGGCAGGGATTGCCGATTATATCGAGGAGCAGCGTATGGCTGGCCGTGTCATCGCGCAAAGCCCGATGCCCAGCGGGCTGAACGGCCATTTCATCGCGCCGACGCTGATCCGGCTCAGCGCGATCACCGATCTGACCCGCGAAATCTTTGGCCCCGTGCTCCATGTTGTGACCTATGACGGTGATGCCATTGATTCGGTGATCGACGCGATCAACGCTAGCGGCTATGGTCTGACACTCGGCGTGCACAGCCGCATCGACGCGGTGGCGGCGCATGTTGCGGCACGGGCCAGGGTCGGCAACATCTATGTCAACCGCAACCAGATCGGCGCGGTGGTAGGCTGCCAGCCGTTCGGCGGGCGCGGGCAATCTGGCACCGGACCAAAAGCAGGCGGGCCGCACTATCTGCTGCGCTTTGCCGACGAAAAAACCATCAGCACCGACATAACGGCAGCGGGCGGCAATGCCGCGCTGATGGCGCGGTAGGGCAGGGCGGCTCCTTTTCTTTTTTGAAACAAAGCAAATACACTGCTTCGACAAGCTCAGGGTGAACGGATATTCGGGCAAGGGTCTATCTTAATAGCCCAGGCCTAAATCGACCTGTGGCTCCACCCGCCCGCCGCTGTGCCAAGTGTCGAGGTTGGCCAGGAAACGCGTCACCGAACGCACAAACATCTTGTCTTGCGACTGGCCCGACAGGTGCATGCTGATATGCGCATTGTCGAGCGCCCATAGCGGGTGATCGGCGGGCAGCGGCTCGGGCGTCGTCACATCAAGGAAGGCCGCGCCGATGCGCTTTTCGCGCAATGCCAGGGCCAGCGCATCCTGATCGACGATGCTGCCGCGCGCGATGTTGATGAGGCTCGCGCTTGGCTTCATCGCGCCAAGCTCGGCCGTGCCGATCAGCCCGTCGGTCTCGTGCGTTGCGGGCAGCGCGAGGATGATCCAGTCATAGTCGCCCAAATGGTCGCGCCATTGATCGGGACCAAGATGGTCGGCGCTTGCATTGCGCCGCACCACGCTCACCCCGACACCAAAGGCGTGGAGCCGCGCCTCGACCAGCCTGCCAATCGCGCCATAGCCGATGAGGAGCGCGCGGCTCTCGAACAATTCGGCGCGGCCCGGCGGCGCTTGCAGCCACTCATGGCGGTCTTGCGCGCGCACCACCTCGCGGTAGCCCTTGGCGAGGGTCAGCATCGCCATCACCACATATTCGGCGATGGTCACCGCGTTGATCCCGGCGCCGTTGGTGAAGGTGACGCCGCGTTGCTCCAGCAGATCGAGCGGCATGCCATCGACCCCGGCATAGATGCTATTGAGCCATTTGAGCTGGCAAGCGGCGGCGATGACTTCGGCCATGTCCGCCTTGTCATACATATCGAACCAGCCGATTTTGGCCAGCGGTGCCAACTCCAGCGCCTCCTCCTTCGACGCGAACCAGTGCGCCTCTACCCAGCTGGGCAAGCGCTGCTCTAACAAGGGCCGCACCATGGCGGACGCAACGAATATGGTCATTTTATAGTCTCCCCTCCCCTTCAGGGGAGGGGCCGGGGGTGGGGCATCTCAACCCCGCACCACGCCGCCACACCCCACCCCAACTCCTCCCCAGAAGGGGAGGGGCTTG
>JBEBJX010000019.1:0-29627 GCA_040079655.1 Sphingopyxis sp.
AGCGGAACGGCGGTGGTGGTGGACATGTGGTTTTCCCCAATCGGACAAGTGGTTTGTGCCGATATAGCGGACCATGCGCGGTGCGCAATGACCGGCCAATAAAAAGCCGCGCTCGTATACGAGTGGGAAAGGCCAATAAAAAGCCGCGCTCGTATACGAGTGGGAAAGGCCAATAAAAAGGCGCCACTGTTGCCAGCCGCGCCCTTTGGTGATTCGTCTCGGCCGGGATTGGCCTAATTCCCAGGCCTGGATTGGCCTATTTAGTAGTGCCGTCGCGCTCCTGGCGCTTGCGCTCCATCTTGCGGGCGCGGCGAACAGCGGCAGCAAAATCACGCGCACGCTTCTCGCTTGGCTTTTCATAGTGGCGACGCAGCTTCATTTCGCGGTAGACGCCCTCGCGCTGCAATTTTTTCTTGAGCGCACGCAACGCCTGGTCAACATTATTTTCGCGAACCATAATCTGCATAAGAAAGCCACTAACCCTTTATGAGGAGGCGGTTTTATCCGCCCCACTTGCGTGTCCCATCACTGTCGGAAACAGGCAAAACAAAATATTCGCCGCGAATCCCTTCGCGTCGTTGATGGGGCCGTTAGCAAAGCTATTGAACAAGTTCAACCACCATCGTCATTTTTCGCCATTCATAATGATGGGCAACAGCAGGCTTTATTGAGCGAAAATACGTATAACGCTTGAACAATCTCGATTTCTTGCACATTCTGCCCCTATGAAACAACACCCTATATTGCGCCGATTGCTCACAGTTATTGGCGTCGTTACCGTCCTTTTTCACGCCCCTGTCATGGCATCGCCCAGCGCCTGCGAGGCGCGCAACATTCGGGCGATGACCTATAATATCCGCCTCGACACCACGGCAGATGGCATCAACGACTGGTCCCACAGGCGCACATGGCTGACCGATCAGATGATGTGGCTCGGGCCCGATATTTTTGGCTTGCAAGAAGTGGTCATCAATCAAAAACGAGACATTGCGCGCGATCTTCCCGATTATCGCCTGATCGGCAATGGCCGCGATGATGGCCATGATGCCGGCGAATCCTCGCCCATCGGCTTCAACCGCAATCGTTTCGATCTACTCGACAGCGGCACCTTTTGGTTATCACCAACGCCGAATGTGCCGGGAAAGGGGTGGGACGCCGCCTATCCGCGCGTCGCCACCTGGGCGCGGCTTCGCACCAAATCTGGTCAGCACAGAATATTGGCAGTCAATACGCATTGGGACCATATTGGTGTTGAGGCGCGCCGCCAATCTGGCACCATGTTGCGTCGCTGGCTTGCCGCCAATGCCGCCAGCGGCGACCACATCATATTTTTGGGGGATTTCAACACCGCGATAGACAGCGATGCCATGGTGCCGCTGATCGACCCGGCCAATGACCGCCAGCGCCTTCGCGACGCGCGCGCCGCATCGCTGACGGCGGCTTTTGGCCCGGCTGGCACTTTCAACGCCTTTCGCCTGCAACCTGACAATGCGCCAACCATCGATCATATCCTTGTCGGTGACAGCATCTTGGTGCGGCGCTATGCCGTTATCGCTCAAAATATCGACGGGCGGATGATTTCCGATCATTATCCGGTTTTGACAGATTTAGAGCTAGGGCCGCCCTGCCCGCCTGTTGTCCGCCTTGGACAGCAAATCTCGGTACCGGCAAGTGCGAACACATATCCCTATCTCCTCTTTGCTCCGGCCAATTATCAACCCTCATCGCGCCGCAGGCACCCCTTGATGCTGTTCCTGCATGGGTCGGGCGAGCGAGGCAGCGATATTCGCCTTGTTGCCACCCACGGCCCGCCAAATATCGTGCAGTCGCAGCCTGATTTTCCCTTCATCACCATTTCACCGCAATTGGAAGCCAGTGGCGATTGGGATATCACTCGGCTCGAAGCCACATTGGCCCATGCGCAAAGGCTGGTGCGTATTGATGCACGGCGTATGGTTCTGACGGGGTTAAGCCGCGGGGGGCATGCCAGTTGGCGCTGGGCGGCGGCTCGCCCCGGCCTATTTGCCGCTGTCGTGCCGATCGCCGGACGCGGCGACACCGCGAGCGCCTGTGCACTGCGCAGCACCCCGATCTGGGCATTCCATGGTGCAGACGATAGCGTGGTCCCACCCAGCGGGAGCAGCGACATGATTGATGCGATTAGCGCCTGTGGCGGCGCGCGGGCGACGCTAACCAGATATGACGGCGTTGGTCATGATAGCTGGACCAGAAGCTATGCCGATCCGGCGCTTTATACGTGGATCAATGCACAATTGGCGCGATGACTAGGGTCCTGACCCTATTCATGCACCATGCCGGCGCGCGCGGCCAGCGCGGCAAAACAAGCAATCGCGGCATAAGCAACCATTGGCACAATGAAGGCCAGCGTCAAATTGGCATTGTCAGCAAATTTTCCTACCATCCATGGCAATGCGCCACCGCCAACGATGGCCAGGCACAACAGGCCCGATGTCGATGATTGTGAAACACCAGAGCGCTCAAGCGTTATAGTGAAAATCGTTGGGAACATGATCGAGTTGAACAGCCCCACGGCCAGCGCCGCAAACGCCGCCACAACGCCGCCGCTCAGCACGACAATCAGGCACAGACTGGCGGCAATGGCTGCAGCAACAATCAGCAATTTCGGCGCATGTATGCGTGTTAGTAAATAGCTGCCAACAAATCGGCCAATGAGCGCCCCCATCCAATAGATATTGGCAAGGTAAAAGCCGGCGCTTTCAAGCGACAGATTGAGTATGTGTGGTTGATTCAGGAAATTGATCATGATGCTGCCGATGGACACTTCGGCCCCGACATAAAGCCCAATGGCCAGCGCCCCCCATAATGCCCATTTTGAGCGCAAAGCCGCCAGCACCGAATCACCCCGCGCCCCGCCAATTTCGGATGCCGCTTCGTCAATTGTCCTGCGCGACCACCAGATAAATAGCATCAATGGGACCAGAAACAGCGCGATGATGAGGAAGGCATGCGACACAGCTGACAAGGCCATGGCGCGCTGCGCCTGGTCAATAATCGGCTCGTGCCCAGGTTTCATCACCTCTTCGCCCAGCATGATTTTGGATCCGAAATTGACCCCAAGAACGACGCCGAGCGAGTTGAACCCCTGGGCAAATGTCAGGCGGAAATGGCTTTTGTTCGCTGGCCCCAATGCAGCGGCTAGTGGGTTAGCCGCGACCTGCAAGGTCGTAATCCCAACGCCCAACATAAATAATGCCGCCAAGATGAGGTTATAATTTTGAAATGGCGCCATGCCTTGCACCAGCAGGCAACCGGCCATCATCATAGCCAGCGCCAACAAAATGGCGCGGGTCGAGCCTATGCGATTGAGCAAAGAGGCCGCCGGAAAAGCCATCACGCCATAAGCAGCGAATGACACTAATTGCGTCATCAATGCCTGTGAATAGGTGAGGTCAAAACTGGCCTTTAGCGCCGCAATCAACGGATCATTATTCGATGTGATGAAGCCCCACGCAAAGAAGAGCGTCGTTACGGAAAGGAATGCCGTAGAAAGCCCAAAGTTCCGCAGCACCATGTCTCCATCTATGCGTTTGTGACCTAAGGCGCCGGCACATCCCAAACATAGGTCGCCACCGCGCCTGCCGATAATGTAGCAGCGAATTGACGTGACGCAAAGCGGACGTGAAAGCTGCGCGCATCGGCCGCACTATTGGCCACCAACAACACAATCGAGCCATCGTCGCTATTACGAAAGGCGACGCTATCAATCCCCGCAACCCCTGTGTTTGAATCGATGCGCACCGCACCGCGCCGGACAAATCGGCTGGCATGGGCGAGCACATAATATTCGACATTGCGGGTGACGTTACCGTTACGGCTATCGATCGTGACCACCCCGCGGCAATTGCCACAGCCGCCAAGATGCGGACCGTTATTTTCGTCGAGCGCGATATTCCACATCACCACACCGCGCGCCCAATTGCGCGTTGTGCCGATGATGAGGTTACGGGTCATCCAGCCTAGGCTGCTGCCAAAATCAGGGTCCCAGCTTCCCCCAGAACATTCGGTGAACCACACATCCTTGTCGGGAAATTCGCGCTGAACGGTTGATTGCGCGCTCACATCACCCGCGTAACAATGCCACGCCACGCCCGCAATATATTGCGCAGCGGCGCTATTGCGAAGCACCGCAGCAGGCTGCCCGGGCTGGTCCCAATTATGATCCCATTCGAGCAATTGGGTAGATGGCGCATCGCGGCGCAACAACGGCCCCAAGTGGTTGGCGACAAAATCTGCGCGCTGCGCAGCGCTTAGCCGCATGCCGGGGTAATCGCCTGGTTCGAAATCCGGCTCGTTCTGGATTGTCAGCGCATCAATCGGCACCCCGCGCGCGGCCATGCCGACCAGATAGTCGCGCAAATATCTTGCAAAATGGGGGTAAGCCACCGCGTTCAGCGTGCCGCCAATCAACCGCCCGCTCGACTTCATCGATGCCGGCGCGCTCCACGGCGATGCGATCACCGTTAATTGCGGACTGATGGCCCTGGCGGCTAAAATGGTTGGCAAGACATCTGCCTCAACCCGTGTCAGGTCTGTCGGTGTGCCAAGCGCCCCTTCGGCATAGCTATAATGCAGCAATGAAAAATCGGATGCACCAATCGTCAGCCGCGTCGCGCCAAGGGCTATCCCCGGGCTTGGGCCAAAAAGATCTGCCATTAACGCTGTGCGTTGTGCATCAGACATGCGCCGCTGGATCAACCAGGCCGAGCTGTCGGATATGGCTGCGCCAAAGCCTGCGATCGTTTGATATCGGCGCGACGGGTCAACCTGGATGAGGGTGTCGGCCACGGGGGCCGCAACCTGCCATGCGCCCATTGTTGCCGGGTCCAGCCGCCGCGCGCCATCTGCGCTGGTCACAAAACTGCGCGCCAGCGGTGCCTGTGCTACGGGAATAGGCGTTGGTGTTGGTGCTGGCGAGGGTGCAGGCGCGGGGCTAGGCATTGCGATGCCCCCGCTGCCGCCGCCCGCGCTGCTGCCGCCGCATGACGCCAGCGCCAGCACAGCCGCGCCCGCGATCATGCTTCGGGCAATTCGCCCTGCAACCGATACATCGGCCACAGTGGTAAGACGGAAAATAGAGAGGGTCACGTGTTGGCGTTACAATATTTTTCGACGAATGCTGCATGTGTCGGCATATGATCAACGCATTTGCTAATCACAGTTTCGATATTGCCAAGATATTGAACCAGTTGCGGCACACTCTTGATGTCGACCTGTGGATCATAGCCGCGCGGAATAACGCCCTGACCAAGAAAAACCTGTATCCAGCTTTCTTCGCCGAATAATTCCTCATCTTCGCGGAAAATGCGGCCATTGGCGGCGAACAAATCCCATTTACGTTGCAAGGTGTCGGGCACATCCATGGTGCGTACATGGTTCCAAAACTCTGAATCGTCGCGTTCGGTGGCCTTGTAGTGCAGGATGATGAAATCGCGGATGCGCTCATATTCAAAATCGGTCTGGCGGTTGAACTCGTCGATATTGGCCTGGT
Source organism: Sphingopyxis sp. (assembly GCA_040079655.1). GTDB lineage: Bacteria > Pseudomonadota > Alphaproteobacteria > Sphingomonadales > Sphingomonadaceae > Sphingopyxis. The sequence goes on from JBEBJX010000019.1 coordinate 5,531, forward strand.
CGATATTACCATCGGGGAACAGACGGATAAGGCGGATGACCGAAGATTGAATGAGGAATAGTGCGGTTGATTCCAATGGCTCGACAAAGCCGGCAGCCAGCCCCACCGCCACGCAATTCTTGTTCCACACCTTGTGGCGCTTGCCCGTCGTAAAGCGAACCTTGAGCGGATCGCCCAGCGCTTCGCCATCAAGATTGGCGCGCAAAATTGTCTCTGCCTCGTCATCCGACATATAGGCGCTCGAATAGACATGCCCATTGCCCGTGCGATGCTGGAGCGGGATGCGCCACTGCCAACCAGCACTATGCGCAGTGGAGCGGGTATAGGGGGTGAAATTGTCGCTGCGCGCACAGGGCATCGCCAGCGCACGGTCGCATGGCAGCCAGTGGCTCCAATCTTCATACCCGGTTTTGAGGGCATCGCCGATCAACAGTGCGCGAAATCCGCTGCAATCGACAAAGAAATCGGCCTCAATTTCCTCACCATTGGCAAGCGTCACCGATTTTATGAAGCCATCTTCGCCGTTCAGCGCAACATCGACAACCTTACCCTCGGTCCGCTCGACACCGCGGTCTTCGGCATAGCCGCGCAAAAATTTGGCATAGAGGCCGGCGTCAAAATGATAAGCATGCGCAATATGCCCGAGCGGGCTATCCGCCATATTGGGCTGGGCGCGAATAAATTTGTTGGTGGCGCACGCAGCCGTATTGATCGAATAATTGGTGAAGTCGGACGCTTTGCCCAACTGATGCAGCCTCAGCCAATAATGGTGGCAGCGCAGCCATTCCAAATCCTGGCCGATAACGCCAAATCCGTGGATATAGCTCTCGCCCTTGCGCAGCCAGTCGGTGAACTGGATCCCCAATTTGAAGCTGCCTTGGGTAGTGCGCATGAATTGCGCTTCGTCAAGCTCAAGCAGCTCGTTGAATTTTTTGATGGCTGGAATGGTCGCTTCGCCCACCCCAATGGTTGCAATATCCTCGGATTCGACCAGCCGAATACGATACATCCCCTGAAAAAGGTGCGCGAATAGGGACGCAGCCATCCATCCAGCAGAGCCACCGCCAACGATGAGAATAGTTTTGATCGATTTACCTTGCACCTGTCGCACCCCATCACATTGTTGCTATGATCGGCATATAAGGCCGCAGCCTCTCACCAATCAATTGCACGTCGCGGCGGTGTCTCCTTCTGGCAGGCGCGCAACACGGCGACGCTGTCCATAGCGCAAGCCATAGCCGCGTGGGAACAGCGCTGCGCGACCATCAGCATCGCACGGCGTGCCGCCCCATGCAAAGGATAATCTGCCGGTAAAGCCATATCCACGTTGACCAGCCGCAGGGCGGAACAGAACGTCGGTGATCCCGCTCGCTTCTGTGCCGGGAAGCCAGGCCGCAACAAAGGCGTCGGAGCGGTTGATGAGGTCGTTGGCGTAAACCGTGCGGCCCGAATAAAGGACCGTCACAACCTTTGGCCCATGTCCCGTTACAGCGTCCAGCACGGCGCGGTCTTCGGGATAGCGCGCGCTATGGGCCATAGTATCAGGGAAATTAATGTCGCCGAACATTTCGGCATAGGGTCGCTCGCCCACAACCGCGATAACCACATCAAAGCGTGCAACATCAACGCCCGTAGCAGTCTCGCTATAGGTCACATTCGCCGCGCCCACAACACCGCGAAGTGCACCGAGCAATGTCTCGCCTGTCGCAAAATCTTCATTGCTGTTTTCGGTGCCTTGCCAAGTGCGCGACCAGCCGCCGGACTGGATCGACATATTATCCGCGCCCTTGCCAACCACCAGGACACGGGCATTGCGCCTTAGCGGCAAGACATTATCATTTTTAAGCAAAACCAATGATTTGCGCACCGCTTCTTCGGCAAGCGCAGCGTCAACAATCGCGCTGGCCGGTATCTGCGCGGCCTGAGCGGCGGGATTATGATCGAACAATCCTGAGCGCAGCTTGACCCGCAAAATGCGCGCGACCGCATCGTCAATCCGGCTCATCGCAATCCGCCCCTCGCGGACATCGGCGGCTGTGTTGGTGATAAACGCTTCCCACTGCTCTGGCACCATGATGAGGTCGATGCCGGCGTTAATCGCCTCGGGGCAATGCGATTTGGTGCAGCCGGGCACTTGTTCAATCGCATCCCAATCGGACACCACCAGCCCGTCAAAGCCCATACGGCCCTTGAGAACATCGGTTATCAAATAGCGGTTGCGATGCATCTTGCCAAAATCATGGCCGCTGGCTGTGTCGTTCCAGCTCGAATAGGAAATCATCACCGTCTGCACATTGGCGGCCAGTGCGCCATAATAGCCCTGGGCATGGGTGCGGATAAGCTCTTGCTCGCCAACCTGTGCATTGCCCTGGTCGTCGCCTTGGCCAGTGCCGCCATCACCGATGAAATGTTTTGCGGTGGCGAGCACGCTATCGGCCGCGCCCAATGTGCCCTGCATCCCGCGCACATATTGCTCGGCATAGCTGCGCACCAGCGCGGGGTCAGACGAAAAGCTCTCGTAACTGCGGCCCCAGCGTTCGTTTTGCACGACCGCCAGTGTTGGCGCAAACGCCCAGGTGATGCCGGTGGCGCGAACCGCGCGCGCGGTGCTCGCCCCAATGCGGCGAATGAGCGCGGGGTCGTGCGCCGCACCAAGCCCGATATTGTGCGGAAACAGCGTCGCACCATAGACATTATTATTGCCGTGAACCGCATCAATGCCCCAGATGATCGGCACCTGCGTTGTCATGGTGGTCGACATCGACGCGCGGTAAAATTGATCGCTCAACGCCGCCCATTCGGCCGGACTGGCGTGTTTGTTTGCGGCCGGCCAAGCGCCGCCGCCGTTGAGGATCGAGCCGATATAATGGCTGCGCACCTGATCGGGTGTGATGTAGCGAATTTCAGGTTGCGTCATCTGCCCGATTTTTTGCTCCAGCGTCATGCCAGAGACAATCATGGCGATACGCCGCTCCATCGCGGCATCAGCGCGGGGGGGCACACGGCGCGGCCATGCATTGAGATTTTGCCCGGCGCTGTCCGCCGCTACTGATTGCGCAGAGCCGATGGATACCACACCAGCAATTCCAGCCACGGAAGCTGCAGCAAGCGCAGCCATCCCAATCCGTACAGCACGCACAGGCAACTCCCTCACATCTTAAGTGATCGTATTCGACAGGGGGCTGGCCCCAATTTGCGACCCGAGGGCGTTCTCGCCTTCTCGGCTGGGTGGCGAGCGCCCAAACGCCCGCCACCCATGAGAGTCATTAGAAGCGATAGCTGAGACCAAATAGATATTGGGTACCATAGGTTTCATAATCTTGGCCGAGCGATGAGCCATCCGTCGTGCGGAAGCCACCACCATCGACACCCAACCGGGTGCGATAAGGCGAATTGTCGAGATTGTTAGCCTGCAACAATATGCCAAATCCAGCGAGCGGCGAACCTTCCTGGAAGGTGTAGCCGATCTGCGCATCGATCTGATGCTCAGCCAGGATTTCAGTGGCACCGCGTGTCGCAAATAATTGCGTCACTTCGCCCTTGAAGGCTGAACGACCACGATAGCTTGCCCGTGCCTGGAAGCCCCAGCGCTCGAAATAGCCGGTGATGTTATAGACGTCGCCCGAAAGACCCGGGATACGCGTGGCCTGAACCTGCGCGGCATTGCTGCCCGTCGCATTCAGAGCCAGCGGATGCAGGTTCGATCGCGTCCGCGAATAGCTGCCCTGAACACCGAACCCTTCGAGGAAGGAGCTGATCCGGCCAAACTCAAGCGCGCCCGATATTTCGATACCCTTGACATAACCACCCGAACCATTGGCAGGCTGATTAATCTGACCAATCGGGCTGATGATGACACCCGCCGGGATCAGCGCCGCTGTCGGAGGCAATGGCAGGCCGCTAAAGTCAAATGGCTGACGCAGCGTGTAAACATAGCTCTTCAGGTCTTTGTAGAACAGGCCAACGCTGAAATAGCTGGCGCGACCGATATACCATTCATAGGCGAGATCGATGCCATCAGCACGCCAAGGCTCTAGATTCGGGTTGCCGCCCGATGCCGACCATGGATTGACCGTTTGCCCAGGAACACAGGGCGGGCTGCCGCCGCATGGGTTGGCAAAGCTAGGCAGGAAGTTGGCGCGAAGCTCGTCCACCCGCGGACGCGCAACCGTGCGTGCCGCCGCAAAGCGGATACGATGCCCACCACCCAGATCATAGGCCAGGTTCAAGCTTGGCAAGATGTCGGTATATTGAGCGCCATCAGTATAAGACGACACCACGCGCGGAGTGAGCGTCCGGTTGATCGCCACGCCGGTCGAGTTTTGATCGGCATGAATGATCTGAAGCCCAAGATTACCGCGCAGCGGGCCGTTATCAATAGCCAGACGGGCACGCAGCGTGATCAGCTCTTCGCTCAATGCCCACGCCTTGTCGAACGTGTCATTATTGATGAAGGTCAGACGATCATAATAGACAGGAAGCGCGGCAGGCAGATTAACCGAAAGCACATTACCAAAACCGGCAAAGCCAAGATTTGTCGGGTTCACAAGATATTGCGAAGCCACCAGCGTTTGCGCCCGGCCATTCTTGAGGTTCAGGTCAAACTCATCAACCCGTTTGCTCTTGTCGCGGTGCGTAAAGTTTAGCCCAATGTCAAAGCTGTCAAAGAAGCTGCCACCAATGTCATAATGGAAGCCGAGGTCGACCGCATAGACGCTTTCGGTGACATGCGGCTCTTTGGTTTGACCATCATGGCCCCAGCCACCCCATGGCGCGCGATCACCCAGCGAGATGCGCGCGGCATCGGCATAGTTCAGCCCCGTGGTATAGGTTGGATAGCCATTGCCCGAAAGCAAGTTGGTGATATCCCAGTTGATCGTGTCAAATTGACGATTGGCGTTCTGGTTGGTGTTGTTGATGCCCGCTGGCGTCGCACCGGTGAAAGCACCGGCATAGGTTTCGGTGATGCTTTCATCACGCGTATTGCGCGAGAAGGACAGATCAGCAATGAAATCCAGATCTTCGGATAGCTTGAACTCATTGTTCCAACCCACCGAGAACAGCTCATCGTCGCGGGTATTATAGTCGTTGCGGACGATGGGAGCGACGCGGGTGTTGCTACCGGTCAGGCCAACGGTCGTGCCACCAACCAAACCGGTGGTGACATTGTTGAACTGCTGACCATCAGCCCATACGTTTGAGAACCATTGCGCACCGCGGCGTGTTTCGCGCTGGCGGAACGTCGAATAATAGAAATCAACGGTCGAGTGCACCGAATCGCTTGGTTGCCATTCGACAATACCCATGAACGCATCGCGGCGCTGTTCACGCGATGTGGCGACGATTTCCTGACCGGTCAGGAATGTCGCGGTGCGCGCGGCAACCGGGTTGATGCTGCCGTTGATGCCGCCGCCGAATGATTCATAGCCATAGGCTTTATACTGCTGATTTTGCGATGGCGCATCGAGGTGCGCATAGCCAAATGCCCAGCCGATTGTGCCGTCAGCATTCTGATCGACATAGCTGAGGCTGGCGCGGCCGCCATAGTTGCGCACATCGCTGTTCAAACGGTTGCCCGACGTCAATTCGCCGCGAATGTTCACGGCAATAACGCGTTCGCTTCTATCAAGCGGGCGAACTGTGCGCAGATCGATGGTGCCCGAAAGGCCCATGCCCGAAATGTTCGCATCGGGTGTTTTGTAAACAACCACGCCCGACAGCAATTCGGAAGGATATTGGTCGAACTCAACGCCGCGGTTATCGCCCGAGCTCGCCTGTTGGCGGCCATTGAGCAGCGTTGTTGAAAAGTCAGGGGCAAGACCACGGATCGAGATGACCTGTGCACGACCACCGACGCGTTGTGCGGTAAGGCCAGGAAGGCGGGCGATCGATTCGGCGATCGACACATCGGGCAGCTTGCCGATTTCTTCAGCCGAGACCACTTCGACGATGCTGACTTCTTCGCGCTTCAACGCGAGCGAGTTGGCGATAGACGCCTGAATACCGGTGACAACAATGTCCTCGCCGCTATCTTCTTCGGCAGCAGGCGTCGCCTGTGCAAAAGCAGGCGAAGACAGCATGGACATCATGGCGATTGCCGAAGCGGCACCCATCAAACGGATTGCTGCGCCTCGCGAATCATTTTTCGCGCTCAACTTGGTCATCAAATGCCCTCCCAATCGGACTCTGTTTGCAGATCGAATGTGCGAAAATCCGCCAATGCGACCCCTGAATATGCGGTGCGCGCCCTCGTTAAGGCCATGGCCCATTGGAAGCGCTTCCACCTTTGTTTTAGGCGCAATGTCATAAATTGTCAATCAAACCATGCGTGTGGGCGCATTCGTATTACTTGCCGTTGATGCCCGCTGGACAAGTTTGAACGCGATCGCTTCGAACCCAGGCGCCAACGTTCGCTGGCCGCGATTTGCGGCATCGACTATCCGCTCAATGGCGCGCGCGCCCATGCGGCGAATGGGCTGGTGAACCGTTGTCAATGGTGGCCAGACGATTTCGGACACAGGGGTGTCGTCAAAACCGGCGACGGCGATATCATCGGGAATATTCAGCCCCAATCGATGCGCGCTGAGCAAGGCTCCAGCAGCCATGTCATCATTGGCGCAGACAAGCGCGCTTGGCCGCTTTGCGCCTGATAAAAAGTCATGCGCAATCGTAATGCCAGACCGGAATGTGAAGTTCCCGATCGCGACCCGAAGCGTCGTCTGTGGCAAATCAGCCTCTGCCAAACAGCGGCGAAAGCCCACCAGCCTCTGCCCAGCCGATATATGCCCTTGCGGCCCATCAATATAGGCGATGTTGCGGTGCCCCTCAGTCAGAATATGCTGCGCCAAAGCATAGCCAGCCAGGTCATCATCCATGCCGACAGAAGCGGTCTTTGCATAAACGGCTTCGCCCGCAGATATGCAAACGAGTGGGCAGCCTGCGGCCAGCACTTGTTGCACCATGGTGACATCGTCCGAAAATGGCGGTGACAAAATGATGCCAATACACCGCAATCGCGAGAATAGGTCGTGAATTTTACTATAACGCTCTGGGTCCGCAGGGCTGATCGTGCTGGTGTGCAAGCCATAGCCCAGGTCTGCGCAAGCGCGCATTGCTCCTAGCTCAAGCCCGCTGTGATAATAGCTGTTCGGCTCAGCATCGAGTTCAAATGCGTGAACGAGCGCTATCAATCCTGTTGAACCGCCCGCCAGCATGCGCGCCTGCGCATTCACCCGATAATCGAGCGCTGCGACCGATGCCATCACCCGTTCTCGAACTTCGGAGCGAACATTGGGGCCATTGTTGATGACGCGCGAAACTGTGGTCCGCGCGACCCCGCTATGCGCTGCCACATCGTCAATCGTCGGTCGTTTTTTTGACACTTTCCCTCCGAACAACAGCTATGACAAAGTCACGAAACTCACAGCAGTCAGTCGGCCGCTGGCAGTGTTGGTCGGCAATCCCGCATCATTTGGCAACATCGCGCAGTGCAACAGGCAACAGCGGAAAATGATGGCGCGGTTATAGAGCGGTTCAACTGCCAGCACCCGTTCAAACAATTGGGTATCGCCCGAAATATAGCTGGGCGGCGGCTCGCCATGTTGTGCAAAATCGCCCTCTAACGCCCTGATATAGTCGGCATGCCGCTCGGTAGTAATGGTTTCAAAGCCGGTGCTGCGATGACGATAAAAGGCCGTGCCCCCCTGGTCATCGTGCGACAGGTAATGCACGATCGCCAACTGGTTTGTTTCGGGCCGATCAATATGCGGGATTCGCTGCTGAAGCGCCAATTCAGCGGGCGCCGTGGTTGCCAATGAATAATAGGCCCCGACAAAATTGGCCCGCCGCTGCGTGCCGAACAATCCACGAATAGCCGGGGCGAGCACCGCGCCCAACCCCTCGAAATAACTGGGGGGGACATTGGCCCTTATGCCAGGGTAATTACCGTCGACCTGGTGATAGCTCAGGTCCATCGCCGCCGCGCGTGCGCGATCAGGGTCGGGTGAAAAATTGTCAATAATGACAACGGGCTGCCGCTCATTGCCGATCCGCTCGACCTGCATAGATGGTTTTTGCATTGCCTGGTCCATTTTGAATCGCGTAGGCACATACACCACCGCAGCAGCGATACGCCACAGGGAGCCGGCAAATGCAAGATGTGCCTGTCTGGGATCATCCAACACCCCAAGATTTCGCCCGCGATATCGCCCCGCTGGCCCGGCCAGCAATCATGCGCGGCATTGCCGGCGATTGGCCGCTGGTCCAACTTGCGCGACAAAGCGACGCGGCATGCATGACTGCCTTGGCGCGCTTTGCCAGCGACGAGCCGATTGATGTTGTGCGCACCGCGCCAGAGAATGAGGGGCGATTTCATTATTCCGACGATGTCCGCGGCGTCAATTTCGCGCGGGCCAAGGCCAGCCTGCCTGCATTCCTCCATGCTTTAGAGCTGGAAGCGCGGAAAGACCGCCCCTGTGCGATGTCAGCCCAGGGCGTATTGGCAAGGCTTGCCGTGCCCGATTTCGCCACCAGCCACCCTATGCCCTATGCTCCGGCGAGTGCCGACCCGCGATTGTGGATCGGCAATGCCGCAAAGGTCGCGTCACATAACGACCCATCAGACAATGTCGCGGTGTGCGCGGCGGGCAGGCGGCGCTTCACGCTGTTTCCGCCAGACCAGATCGGCAATCTTTACATCGGGCCGCTGCACTTCACACCCGCTGGCACGCCCATCTCTATGGTGCATGTGACCAATCCCGACCTGCTCCGTTACCCGCGCTTTGCCAATGCGCTGGCGGCGGCCTGGGTGGCAGAGCTTGAGCCGGGCGACGCGCTGTTCATCCCCTATGCCTGGTATCACCATGTCGAGGCGCTGGAGCCATTCAACATCCTCGTCAATTATTGGTGGAATGACGCGCGGAGCGAGCTTGGATCGCCATGGGATGCAATGTTGCATGGCATGATGAGCCTGCGCAGCCTGCCTGCCGATCAGCGCAGCGCATGGCGGGCGATGTTCGATCACTATGTCTTTTTGGAAAATGGCGATCCCGCCGCGCATTTGCCCAATCATGTGCATGGGGTGATGGGCGCGAGCTCGCCGGCGGATATTGTGTCTATGAAGCTGCAATTAAAAGAAATTTTTTCAAAATAGCGTCGCTGTTACCCCGCCGCCAGACCAGCCGTCATTTCCCGCGCGCGCCGACCCTTCGCTGTTGCTTGCGCTCGCACCCTGCATGACAAGCCCCTTTGCAACAGCCATGATCCGCCGGCATGGGCGGGGTATCAAGGGGAATGTTGACTGTGACACCCGGCAACCCACAGATGGCGAGCGTCATCGAGGCCGCCGCACTGGGCGCGAGCGGCATTGCCAAGGCAAAGACACCGATGAATGATGGCCAGCTCCTGCTCATTGTTCGCCCTGCTCGCCGCCATCGCCATCGCCCTGATCGCCTGCATCCGCATCCTCATCCTCGTCGATCAGCACCCGCAATGCGGCGCCATCCAGATCATCAAATTGCCCATTGCGCAGCGCCCATTGAAACGCCAGCAGCCCCAATAGACCCAGCCCAAGCGCCACGGGAATAAGGATCGACAGGCCGGTCACTGTGCGGCCCTTATCAAACGCAAGCTGTTGCCAACCACGATGAGGGATGAAAGCGACATAGCCACCGCCGCGATCAACGGCGTCGCCAGGCCCGCAATCGCCAGCGGCACGGCGATGACATTATAGCCAATGGCCAGCGCCATATTTTGTCGCACAATCGATTGCGTCCGCCGCGCGGCCAAAACAGCTTGTGCTATGGCCAGCAGGCTATCACCCATGAACACAAGATCCGCCGCCTGCTGCCCGACATCGCTGGCGCTAGATGGGGCCATCGAGACATGGGCTGCGGCCAGCGCGGGCCCATCGTTGATGCCATCACCGACCATCAACACCCTATCGCCTTGTTTGGCCATGCGTTGAATATGATCCAGCTTTTCCTGAGGCTTTGCTGCAAAAACCCCCGTAATCCCCAAAGCCTTAGCGACCAGAGCGACACCCGACTGGCCATCGCCCGACAGGATCATCGAGCGCATGCCAAGCCGATCCAGCCTGGCCACAGCCGCCGCCGCATCGGGCCGGAGGGTGTCGGTCATGGTGATGCGTATTTCCGGCGCCTGGCCAATGCTGAGCGCAATCACCATGCCTTCATCGCTGGTGGCGGGGCGGCCCAGTGAAACAGGGGTGGCGCCATGATGTGCGCTCATCCCCTGCCCGGCGCTTTCACCTATGTCGCTCAATAGTGCGGGCACAACAGCAGCATTGCGCAGCGCGCTCGCTAATCCGCGGCTTTGCGGATGATTGCTTGCCTGAGCCAGGGCCAGGGCTATCGATTGCTGCTGCCTATCCATTTGATCCAGGCTTTGTGGGACCAGCCGCCCCATCGTCAGCGTTCCGGTCTTGTCAAACACGGCCCGCGATGCGCTGGCCAATCGCTCTAGCGCGCTGCCGTCTTTGACCAAAATGCCCGCGCGCATCAACGCCCCCGACGCCACGACCTGGGCAACCGGAACCGCCAGGCCCAGCGCGCATGGGCAGGTGATAATCAACACCGCTATGGCGATGAGCAACGATTGGTGCACGCCTGCGCCCGCCATCATCCAGCCGATAAAGCTAAGCGCGGCCAATGTATGAACAGCGGGCGCATAGAGCCTGGCCGCTCGGTCAGCGATCCGAACATAGGTTGAGCGATGCTGCCCCGCGTCCTGCATCGCACGCGCCAGGCCAGCAATGGCCGTATCCTCGCCAACCTTGGTCGCCACAATGATGATCGGCCCATCGAGGTTGAGCATCCCGGCCAGCAGCTCGTCGCCAACGGCCATAAGAATCGGCGTTGCTTCACCCGTCAGCATTGATCGATCAATCCGGCAGGCGCCAGATTCCAGCACGGCATCAGCAGCAATCCGTTCCCCCGCCGCAACCAGCATCCGCGCCCCCGGTTGCACATCTTCGGCGCGCACCCATTGGGCACTGCCTGCCTCATTGAGCACCATCGCGCCACTGGCCCGCGCCTGCATCAACGCCAATGCGCCCGCCCGCGCACGGTTACGCATCATTCCATCCAATACCCGCCCGCTCAGCAGAAAGAATAACAGCATGACGGCCCCGTCAAACCAGGCATGCTCGCCGCCCGTGAGCGTCTCATACAAGGACATCCCCGTTGCCAGTGTCACACCAATGGAAATCGGCACGTCCATATTGGTTCGGCCACGGCGCAGCGCGGCCCAGGCAGACGTAAAAAATGGCCGACCAGACCAGATGACGGTGGGAATGGCTATCGCGGCCGACAGCCAATGGAACATCGCGCGGTTGCCGCCCGCTGCGCCCGACCAGACTGATACCGACAGCAGCATGATATTCATCGCAGCAAAGGCGGCAACGCCAAGCGCGCTCAGCAATTTGCGCTGCTCACTATCGTCCGCCTCCAGCGCCAATGGCGTGGCCAAAAGATGCGCATCAAAGCCAAGGGCATTAAGCGCACGCAGCATGGCGGGCGGCTCTAATTCAGCCAGATGCACCAATTTCAGCTGCTTTGCCGTAAAATCAACGCGTGCCGAGACTATGCCAGCCACACCAGCCATGCCATTTTCAATTTTGGCGATACAGCCCGCACAGCGCATCCCGGGCACAGCCAGCCGCGTCTCAATGCATGGCGTGACTTCGTCCAAAGCTGGCAAGGGTGCCGTCACCGCAATTCCATGATGCTGCGATGACGCTCAGACCCGCGCACCACCTCGATCGCTACGTCCCAGCGCCCGCGCGGCAAGGGCGCGCTCGAAACAAAGCGGCCATCGGCAACATGTGCCAGCCGGAGCGGGCGAGCAGCTTTGCCATCCAGCCTCGCCGACGCGCCAGCGGGGTTTGCAATGGCGCTGACGACTGCGTTCGGAAGCGCGCGGCCATCGCGCCCACGAATGATGACAGCGAGACGCCCGTCACCCTGCCGTTCGGCGTCGACACGCCACCCCTGCGCCGCCTGTGCCCGCCCAGCGGCCAGCCATTCATTGTAATGCTGGCTAGCGACATAGCTGTTATCCACCACGGTCCCGCTAAAGCTGGCGATGGCAAAACGCGCCATCAGCAGATTGACGCCAATAACCACGGCGAAAAAGGCGATAAACCACATCGCCACGCGGCGGCCAGTGACGGGGCGAGCATGTTTGGCGGGCAGGCGGGGCACGTTATTCCTTTGGCCGGTCAAAGCGGAGTGCATGGCTGTCGCTGCCGCCCTCGGCATCAAGTGCGCGCGTGCTGATGGCAAAATCGGTTCGCTCTGCCCCGCCATAGGGCGCGACAACAAACACCGTCAGCCGCTGCACGGCATCGGGCGCGACTGTGACAACAAAGCTGCGCGCCGCCTGGGCTGAGGGGCCTTCCCCCGGCCACATGCGCCCGCCATCAAGCCCGACCAGCGACACTTCCATCCGGCGCGGCCGCCCTTCCATATTGCGCAGTCGCACGGTATAGCTGTTGCGCACATCACCGTTGGATAATTGCACAAATGTGGGGTTGCGTTCCTGTTGCGCGCTGATGTCGACGCGGGTGCGCACACCCAGAGCAAATAGCAACGCAGCACCAATAGAGGTCCAAACACCCAGGTAGATGAGTGTGCGCATGCGCAGCAATGTCTTGATGACCGGCGTTGGCGGGTGGCCTGCCTTTTCCTGTGCGGCATCGGCGAGCGTTGCATAATCAATCAGCCCGCGCGGGCGGCCCACCTGCGCCATCACATTATCGCATGCGTCGATGCATAATGCACAAGTGATGCAGCCAATCTGTGGCCCTTCGCGAATGTCTATCCCTGTCGGGCACACAGCGACGCACTGGTTACAGTCAATGCAATCGCCATATGCACCTGGGTGCGCTTCGGCCTTTTTGACACTGCCACGCTGTTCACCGCGCCAATCCTTATAGGTGACTGTCAAGGATTGTTCATCGAGCATCGCGGTTTGAATCCGCGGCCAGGGGCACATATAGATACACACTTGTTCGCGCATGAAACCGCCGAAAATGAACGTCGTCATCGTCAACACAAATACAGTCGCATAGGCCACCGATGCCGCCGTCCCGCTCCAGAAATCGACGGTCAGCGTCGGGGCATCGGCAAAATACATGATCCATGCACCGCCGGTCCAAAAACTGATCATCAGATAAATCGACCATTTCAGCGCGCGCTTGCCAATTTTTGCCGCGCCCCATGGCGCATTGTTGAGGCGGATTTGCGCGTTGCGGTCGCCATCGATGAACCTGTCAACATGCTGAAACAGATCGGTCCATACCGTTTGCGGGCAGCTATAGCCGCACCATGCGCGACCAACCGCCGAGGTCAGCAGAAACAAGCCGATCCCGGCCATGATGAGCAGGCCGGCAACATAATAAAACTCTTGCGGCCAGATCTCTATGCCGAACATATAGAAACGCCGATGCGCCAAATCGATCAAGACGGCTTGATCGGGAGAGTAAGGCCCGCGATCCCACCGCAGCCACGGTGTCACATAATAAATGGCCAGCGTGACCCCCATAATCGCCCATTTCAAACGGCGAAAAGGGCCTTTCACCGCTTTGGGAAAGACCCCCTTTCGCGCTTGATAGGCACTAGGGTCCGGACTCATGAACTGCACGGCTGAGGCAGAGAAAATGGCGAACATATCGGGCCGAAATGCACGACAGAGATAGCGGAACTATCTTCAAGGGCAGTTCGGTCTGAGATGGAAGCCATTTTCCTGTCCCTGCGGGATTTGACCGATTTTGTCCATTGCTGTGTCAGAAAGTCTAGAAATATTGACATATTCACTTCATCTTATCTTTCTTGCACTGAACAAAATCGCTTCAAACCTCAGTTCGCGCAGTTCATGCGTCCGAACCCTGAAGGGGGAATCGGTGGTGTCAATGCTATCTGTCATCAGGGGTTCGTTCTACTCCGCAATCACAGTATTTGCCACGGTTGGCGAAGGCGCCGCAGCAGGTACAGCCTCACCACCGCCCAGCGAATGGATATAAGCCGTCAGCATTTTGATCGTCAGTTCATCCAATCGGTTGCCCCAGCGCGGCATCACACCAGACCGTGCATTGGTAACAGTCGCGGTGAGGGCTTCACGGCTTGCCCCATAGAGCGAGATGCGATCATTCAGGCGCGGTGCGCCCAGCGCGCGATTGCCCTCGCCGCCCGCCCCATGACATACCACACAGTTGGCGGCAAACAGCGCTGACCCGCGTGTCGAGGCAGTACTGGGTCGCTCGGCTCCGCTCAATGTCCTCAGATAGCTGACGACATCAGCCACGCTACGTGCATCCAATATGCCGTCGCGGCCGAAGGCAGGCATCAGGCTCATCCGCGTCAAATCATGGTCGGGGTTGCGCGCGCCATGGGTGATGGTGAAGTTTATCGACGCCATATCGCCGCCCCACAGCCAATCATCGTCGCGCAAATTCGGGTAACCCGCCGATCCCGCCGCCCCGGTGCCGTGGCATTGAATGCAATTGGCGCGGAATGCAGCCCCCCCGCCAGCAATCGCAAATTGCATCAACTCAGGCTTGGTGGGCAATTGTTCGAGCGGGGTTGCCGCCAATTGCCGCAGCATTGGCGCACGGCGCACATTTTCGGCCGCCATTTCCTGCGCCAGCTGGCCACGGCTTGTCCAGCCTGTCGTCCCCGGCGTTGCACTGTTGAGCATTGGGATGGCCGGATAGAGAATCACATAACCAATCGCAAAAGCGATACAGGCATAGAATGTCCACAACCACCAGCGCGGCAGGGGCGTATTGAGCTCTTCAATTCCGTCCCAGCTGTGCCCAACAGTGGTTGTTCCGGTTACTTCATCGAGACGCGAGTGATCAGTCATTTACGTCATCCCCGTTTAATTCGTCATCAAAAATCATGTTGGCACAATGCTCATTGGCGGCGCGCGCACTCGGGCGAAACGGCCAGACAGCAAAGCACAGGAACAGCAGGACCATCACCAACAGCCCCCAGCTATCGGCAAAATGCCGCATGGCTTCATAAGTCGATGGTGCGTCGATCATCGCGCGCCCTCCCGTTCGCTTGCGTTGCTCATCGCGCCACTTCCTGCTCCTGGGCGCTGTCGAAATCGACCAACGTGCCAAGCATCTGAAGATAGGCGACCAGCGCGTCCATCTCGCTCACTTGTTCAGGGTTACCGTCAAAGTCGCGCACCTGCACCTTGGCATAGCGAGAGCGCAACCCCGCTGCGTCCGCCGCAGGATCGGCCTGTGCCGCCAAATCCTCGCGCGCGGCATCAATCGCCGCTTGCGTATAGGGCACGCCTTCTGCCGTTAGCACCGCAAGGTCGCCGCGCATGTCGGGCCGCGCGAGCGGGCGCTCCCGAAGAAAGGCATAGGTCGGCATGTTCGATTCGGGCACCACACTGCGTGGATCGGTCAGATGCTGGACATGCCATTCATCCGAATAGCGGTTGCCGACGCGTGCCAGATCCGGCCCGGTGCGTTTCGACCCCCATTGAAATGGATGGTCATACATCGATTCCGCCGCCAGACTGTAATGGCCATAACGCTCCACTTCATCGCGAAACGGGCGGATCATCTGGCTGTGACAATTGTAACAGCCTTCGCGCATATAGATGTTCCGCCCCGCCAGTTCGAGCGGGGTATAGGGGCGCACGCCCTCGACCCGCTCGATCGTATTGTCGATCCAAAACAGCGGCGCAATCTCGACAATCCCGCCAACAACCACCGCGAGCAGCGCAAAGACGCCAAGCAGGGATACATTGCGTTCGAGCTTTTTATGCCTTTCGGTCATACTAGTCATTGTGCGCGTCCTTTCAAACAGCGGCTGGGCTTGCGCCCGCGACAATGGGATGGTCGGATGCGGGATCGATGGTTGTTTCCCCCATCGGCGTTTCCTCGCGAAGCTTGCCCTTGATGGTCATCGCGATATTCCACGCCATAATCAACGCACCACTGAGGTAGAGCAGCCCGCCAAAGGCGCGCATCACATACATCGGCCACATCGCGGCGACGGTGTCGGCAAAACTATTCACCAGATAGCCGTCAGCCCCATATTCGCGCCACATCAGCCCCTGCATAATACCCGACACCCACATCGCACCCGCGTAAAAAACGATGCCCACCGTCGCCAACCAAAAATGCCAGTTGACCATCCGCACCGAATAGAGGCGGGTGCGACCCCACAGGCGCGGCGCAAGGTAATAGAGCGCCGCGAAGGTCACCATACCATTCCACCCCAGCGCGCCAGAGTGGACGTGGCCAATGGTCCAGTCGGTATAATGCGACAGGCTGTTGACCGTCTTGATCGACATCATCGGCCCTTCAAATGTGCTCATGCCATAGAAAGCCAGGCTCATCACCATCAGGCGGATGATCGGGTCACTGCGCACTTTGTCCCATGCGCCGTTGAGCGTCATCAACCCGTTGATCATCCCGCCCCAGCTTGGCATCCACAGCATCACCGAAAATACCATACCCAGCGTCTGCGCCCAATCGGGCAGCGCGGTATAATGAAGGTGGTGCGGGCCCGCCCAGATATAGAGGAATATCAACGACCAGAAATGGATGATCGACAGCCGATAGCTATAGACCGGCCGCTCGGCCTGTTTGGGCACAAAATAATACATCATGCCGAGGAAACCGGCGGTGAGGAAAAATCCGACCGCATTATGGCCATACCACCATTGAGTCAGCGCATCCTGCACGCCCGAAAACAACGCATAGCTTTTCGACCCGAACAGGCTGACGGGGATAGAGATGTTGTTGACGAGATGGAGCATCGCTACGGTGATGATGAACGAGAGGTAGAACCAGTTGGCGACATAGATGTGCGGCTCTGAGCGCTTGACGATCGTGCCGACAAACACCGCAAGGTAGGACACCCACACCACCGTCAGCCAGATGTCGACATACCATTCAGGCTCGGCATATTCCTTTGCCTCGGTAATCCCCAGCAGATAGCCGGTCGCCGCGAGCACGATGAACAGCTGATAGCCCCAGAACACAAAGCGCGCGAGGCTTGGGAAAGCGAGGCGGGCGCGGCAGGTGCGCTGAACGATATAGAAGCTGGTGGCGATCAGGGCATTGCCGCCAAAAGCAAAGATCACCGCCGAGGTGTGCAGCGGCCGCAAACGCCCAAAGCTGGTATATTCAATCCCCAGGTTGAGCGCGGGGAACGCCAGTTGCAGCGCGATATACAGCCCCGCCAAAAACCCGGCCAGACCCCAAAAAACGGTGGCAATCACGCCCCAGCGGACGGGATCGTCATCGTATCGGCTATGATCGGGCAATGCGACGGCGCCGCGCGCCAACGCGGCATAATCGGTTTTGCTCAAGCTGACATAAAGCCCAATCAGCGCCGCCAATGCGACAATCCCCATATGCACTGCAAAGCCGCTGTCGGCGGCTTGCATCACCGCAATCATGGCAAACAGCAGGATGATGATCCATACTCCTGCTTTTGTGACGACATTGCCCATAACTTACCCCTTTTTCTGCCCTACCGCTTGCCGTGTTTCCGCAAGCCGTTCGGTATTTCACCTCACTCAAAAACAGTCTGGCGAGCGCGCTGTGTGCCCCCTCGGCGACTCTGGCATTGACCTTAGTCAAATTGCGCCATTGCGCCGCAAAATTAATATAAGCAATTGCTAAATTGCGCTGCTGAATTGCGATTTATGCAAACTCCGATAGCTGTCGAATAGCACTGCAATGGCGCGTGCGTAAGGCCGTGTTTGCACAGTAGGCGACAAAATACTGCCTTCGAGCCGGGCCAGCCCATGGGCGAGAAATGGGGCCAGCCCCCGAACCAGTGAGGGGTCATCCATCATCACTGATAAATCAGTGGGCCGATGGCATAATATATCTTCGATGATCTTCGCCCTCATCCGGTCGTCTTTGCTGCGCCAGACGCCGCGCTCTCCCGCCAGCCGCCCACCGGATACGCACATTCTATATCTGCCGCTATTTTTTTCATTCTGGATGATGAGATCGGGAAAATTGCTGATCGCGCTCGCCCCCATGCCCAGCAGTACATCGGACTTATCGTCAGTAAACCCCTGAAAATTCCGGCGCAAACTGCCGTCCCTCGCCGCGCGTGCCAAGCCATCATGCGGCAAGGCAAAATGGTCAAAGCCGACGGGGACATAGCCTGCCGCAGTCAATCGCTCATACCCCAACGCGGCCATTTCAAACCGTGCCGCCTGATCGGGTAGCGCGCTCGCATCGATCTGACGCTGGCGCGGCAGCAAGTGCGGGACATGGGCATAGCCAAATAGCGCAATGCGCTCGGGCGCCATGGCGATGGTCGCATCGAGTGTTTCGCCAAGCTCACGCCATGTCTGTCCGGGCAGGCCGTACATCAGGTCAAAATTGATCGACCCCACGCCCGATCTTCGCAAATTGGTGATCGCTTCGGCAATCATCTGCTGCGGCTGAACCCGCCCGATCCGCGCCTGAATAGCGTCAGAGAGCGTTTGCACCCCCATGCTGACGTGGGTCACACCGGCCCGCCCCAGGACGCGAACCCATTCGCCAGTCAGTCCGCGCGGATCAATCTCTACGGATATTTCGGGGGACACTGCCCCAAAAGCCGTCAACACCCTGTCGAGCAATCGGACAAAGGCTAGCGGTGCTATGGCGTTGGGGCTGCCGCCGCCAAAGGCAATGCGCCCAATCGGCGTGCCTTTGGGCAAGCGCGCTGCGACCAAATCCACCTCGGCATCCAGCGCATCAAGATAGGACGCCAGCCGATGTGCCTTGTTTGCGGCCCCGGTATTGCAACCACAATACCAGCAAATCTGATCGCAATAGGGGATGTGCAGATAAAGCGATGTTTGTTGATTAACATGTGCGATGGCCTGGCCAAGCGCATCTGCACCCACCCCGTCATGAAACTCAACTGCGGTGGGAAAGCTCGTGTAGCGCGGCACAGCCTTGTTCAATAGATCAGGATGATATGGCCACATTTCCCTGCCAATGCGCATTTTACGATGGCCATGCATTGCGCCAGATCAACAAAAACCTTGTCCATGATCAATGCAGCGTCGCGCCGCAAAGCCCAGTGAGCAGCCAACCGCTGCGCCGCCATGGGGGCATCATTCGCAGCGCGTGTTCAAGCAATGGAGTATTTCACATGGGTAAGGCTGCCATCCTCTCTTCGGTCGCATTCGCGGCAATGGCGCTGGCCGCGACACCCGCATTTGCGGGTGCCAATGACGGCAGGATTCAGGTCAAGGTTCTGGGAACAGCGGTTTTGCCGGACGGCGCGGTTACTTCAGTAACAACTGGCGCGCTTCCCGCGGGTAGTGGCACCGTCGCCGACGATAATTACGTGCCAACGCTGGCCATTGAATATTTCGTGACGCCAAATATAAGCATGGAAACCATCTGCTGTGTGACGCAGCATGATGTCACGGGCACTGGCCCATTGGCCGGCGCTGGTTTGGTCTCGAACGCTAACATCATTCCGGCGACATTGACCGTTAAATATCACCTGGGGACACCCGGCGGCATTCAACCTTATTTCGGCGCAGGCCCAACCTATTTCATCTTTGTCAGCGAAGACCCCGGCGCAGGTGCGCGCACACTGCTTGGCGCAACACGCCAACGGATGAATGACCATTTTGGCGTTGCCCTGCAAGCGGGCGTGGACATTCCCGTCAATGATCGCGGCATGGCGATCAGCATCGATGCCAAACGCTATTTCCTGAGCACCAGTGCGCATTGGTTCAATGCTACCGGCACCGAGATTTTGGCCACCCGCCATCGCATCGACCCATGGGTCATCAGCGCTGGGCTTGCCTTCCGCTTCTAATCAAAGTGCACGAACCCTGTCCTTGGGGGAGGACAGTCTGGCCGTGAGTTCCTTGGGGGATTCACGGCCTATTTGTGTCTTGGAGTGCTGTCCTGGCGCTAATCGGCCAGCGTAGCCAGGCCTTCACGATTCAAAATGACAACATCGCGGCGCGACGGCAGGTCGATTAGCCCCATAGTCTTGAGCCGGGTCAGCTGTCGGCTGACGGTTTCTATCGTCAGGCCAAGAATGTCGGCCACTTGCTGTCGCCCAAATGGAAGCGTGAAGGCGTCGAGCGGCCCATCGAGCACTTGGCAGCCAGGCGAAACCAGACGTTCGGACATTTCCAGCAGGAAAGTCGCCATCTTTTCGGTCGCAGATTTGCGCCCCAGCAACAGCATCCAGTGGCGAGCGCGATCCAGTTCAATCAGTGTCCTCTCCAGCAGCTTATGCTCAAGCTCAGGATGATCGCGGGCAAAATTGTCAAAGTCGCCGCGCGTAAAAGTGCACACTTTCGCGTCGGTGAGTGCAGTTGCCGTATGCTGGCTTCGCGCGCCAAATGGTCGCCCGATAAAGTCGGCAGGATAGACAATGCCGACAATCTGTTCACGGCCATCGCCCGTTCCGGTCGACAGTTTGAGCACACCATCGATAACATTGGCGACCAGCAGCGAATCATCGCCTTCCCACATCAATGCCTGGCCCGCGCTGATTGTGCGCGTGCGGCCAATGCGGTTCATCGCCCCCAATTCCTGCGGGTTAAGCACCGAACAAATGGCACGATTGCGGACAAGACATGTATCACAGCTAGACATCGAGATTGCGCCTAGCAGGCTGGGTAACGAATGCCAATGCGGCGTAATCACATTACCACGCGCAATGTTATCCGCGCGGCATCACCACCGCACGCTCACCCCCGCGTTGGCGGTATGGCTCCGAGCGCCGTGCCTGAACGCCCCGTCATAGCCAATCCACAGATGCGCAGTGTCGCTGACCGCCGCATCAATCGATCCGCCCAGTTCCGCCACCGTGCGCCCCACACCGGGGCCGAGCGCCTGCATCACCGGGCCGCTTGGGGTGTTGGCAAACACCAGGTCTGCCGTGCCGCTGGAATCGCCGCTGTCGCGCGCGATGCGGGCGTGGATGCGGGAGGTGAGCGTTGCGCCGCCTAGGTCGATGCCAGCTTCGGCTTCGATCCCGGCATAGAGGCGCGTGCGGGTTACGGTCTGGTCGCGGCCCAGTAGCGGGCTGGGGCCGCCCACTTCGGTAAAGCGGTCGAGATTGGCCGAGACATGGCGGATGCCCGCATGCGGCGAGATGCTGGCGCTGGTCCCCAGCGGCACGGTGTAGCCACCTTGCGCGCCCAGCGACCATGTCTGCACATCGCGACTGCCAATCGCGGGGGTGGTCGGCGTGGTGAGCGAGGTTCTGGCCGTGCCGAAACCGTATGAGGCCGCGCCGTCCAGATTGAACCCGTCACTGTTCCATCCGGCGAACAGCGCGATCTGCGTATGTTTAAACGCCAGCGTTTCGGGATAGGCGGGGTCGCGCACGCTGACGTTCGAGCTGCCGTGATCCATAGCCAGCCCGATACGTCCATCCCCCAAGGCCTGCTCCAGCCCCAGCACGAAACCGTTGGTACTGCCCTTCACATTGGCGACCGGAACGGAAGGATCAGCGTCGATCCGCGACCAATTGCCGAAATAGCCCCCGAACATTGTCAGACCGCCGCCTTCACCGCCAAAGCCATGGGCGCCGCGCATCGGCATGTCGGCGCGGGTAATGCCATTGGCGGCGGCATCACTTGCGCCGCCCATCCCGAGCAATTGCCCGACCAACCTGTCGCCGCGATCAAAGGCGGCGACACCGCTGAGCGCATGGACGGTGCCGAACTGGTTGCCCGCGGTGGCGCTGACTTGCCAGCGTGCGGTGATGAGCTGGTTGACAGTCTGCGTGGTGGTCGGGGTGACGCTGTTGATCGTATTCGTAAATACGTTCGAGTTCAATATCCCCGCATCCACGGTCACCGGCGTTCCCGCCAGCGAGCAGCCTGTGGGGTTCACATTGTTCGCCGCTGCGGTCGCGCAAGTGCCAAGGTCGCCAGTCGCCACCACGGCGGGGCCGAAGGTGTTGACTGTTGCAGTGCTGGTCGCCGTGCCGCTGGCGACATCGACGACAGCGTTGGTGGTGCCCAGCACCGTAGTGACGTTCGATAGCAGCACCGGCGCGCCGATCACCACACGGCGAAGGCCGCTGCCGACTTGCAAGGCGCTGCGTGCATCGGCCAGCGCAGTCACCCCGCCCGCCCCGTTGATCGGATCGGTCACCGTGCGCGTAAACACGTTTGCGCCGTTGAGCAGGCCATCGACCTGCGTGCTGAAAGTCTGGTTGACGATAGCGGTCTGCGTCACGCCGGGCAGACGGATGGTGACGATCAGCCGGGATGTGGTGCTGAGCGTGGTCGGGGCTTGTGCGATGGACAGGACATAGCCGCGCGACTGGCTTTGCGCGGCGTTAAAGGAATTGCCGGTGATGTACTGGCCGCTGTCAGACAAGCCCACTGCATCGGTCAGCACATAGCCGCCCAGATTGATCCCCGCGTTGGTAGCGAACAGGTTCAAGTCCTGCATCCCGCTGGCCGAGGTCCAGCGCCATGCTAGGCTTGTCGGATTTTGAAATCCGCTGCCCGTAGTGCCGACGATTATGCTTCCATCGGCATTGACTGCCTGTGCCTTCGTTGCGTTGTCGGCGAAGAGGCCTGTTTGAGTCGGCGATAATCCGGGAAGAAAGCCCAGCCCTGTAATCGTGCTATTGCGCCAGAATGCAGCTTGGCTGAAACCGCTTGCATCCAGTGAACGCCCGACGATAGTTGTACCATCCCTGCTGATGGCCTCCGCCGTCGATGCGGCAGAAACCCCGCCTGCCGGGTTGTTCGACAGGTGCGACAGCGAAGTCAGCCCGCTTGCTGCACGCCACACAAAAGCAATCCGGTCAGTACCGGTAGCCGGGTCGATCGCTGTGCCTGCAATGGCGCTTCCTGCAGCATCGATGCCAGTTGCGACCATGTCATAGCGAGAACCAAGGCTGCCAATTGCCTCATATCCGCTGACCGGACTCCATCGATATGCGGCGATCCTTCCCGAATATTGGCTAAAATCTCCGCTAATCGTGTTGCGGGTATAATCGCTGACATTGAGCGCAAAATAGGTGCCGTTGGCATTGACGTAGCCTGATCCGATAGCCTGTCTGCTGCCTGCAACAACTTCGGGTGGGTTGTAGAAGCCGGTTGTAGCCGTCCAGATCGTTGTCTGGTTGTACCCTGAACCGAACCCGGTTCCACGAGCATCGCCAACGATGATAGAGCCGTCGGTATTGGTGCTGGATGCCTGAACCATCCCGCCAACAGTCGGGTTTGAGTTCGGATCATTGAGCAACTGCGGCACGCCGTTACGCCACGCGTTGGCGCAGGCACTTCGATTGCCAAACCCAACGACGATTTGACCGTCTCCGCTGATTGCGTTTGCGAAGGTTCCCGTCTCTGCAACAGCCGGAACGATGCAGCTGGCAGAAGGCTGCGATGCAGTTCTCGGCAGAAATACCACCGTCGCGCTCTGCGCGTGCGCCATCTCCGGCGAGGCAAACATGGCCAGCGCGGTTGCGCTGAGCAGTATAGATTTGTTGCGGTTCATGGTGGTGTTCCCTGTTGTTCAATATCTCTAGCTGCAACTGGCAACTGCCGAATAAGCACTGCGTTCTCGCTCTCGCTATCGCACCCAATGTTTCTCGCATGACGAGCAATGGTGATATTGCGGATGGTCCTGGCCATCTTTCGGATCGGCATAATAGGATATGCCGCAAGACCCCGCGCATGGTTCGTGCGGGCAACTTGCCCTGCAATTGATCGGGGTGGCACGGTGTTCGCTGGATTCCTCATTTGTCATCGCTCAGCCTTTCAGCTTCGGCCCGCCGCGCATCTGCACGGCGTTCCGGTGAAGTCTGTCTGTTTCGCGAACCCGTTTTTGTGCTGAAGTCTTGTGCTTCACCTATGGAATCGCAAAGCGGCGGCAAATCTGGCCACGCCCGCGAAAATATATTTTGCCTTTTTTGTCGAACCGCACATAATCGCGCTATTGGGGGTTCATCCATTGCCAGCCGAAGCTGACTTGACCGATTTATGGGCGGGCTTTTCGCGCGGCGAGGTGGCTGCGCGGGATCAATTGCTGTCGCTCTATTATGACGAGTTCCGCCGCATCGCGCGCGGGGTCTTGCACGGTGACAGC
>JBEBJX010000020.1:0-29411 GCA_040079655.1 Sphingopyxis sp.
TGGTTGATCGCTTGGGCCGTGCCGTCGGAACACGCGTGCGCACACACTCGTTGATGGGTACATTGACCTATAACTTTGGCGAACCACCTGCGCCGCCGCCGCCACCAGTTGTGGCACCTCCGCCACGCGTGGTTCCACCACCGCCTCCGCCTCCGCCTCCGCTACCTCCTCCGGTGTGCAATAGCGGGCCGTATATCGTGTTCTTCGATTGGGATAAGGATGCCATCACTGCTGATGCCGCCCAGACCCTTGATAACGCAGTGAGCGCCTATGCTAACTGCCGCAACACGACTGTCATGATTGCTGGTCACGCTGACCGTTCTGGCCGCCCGGCATATAATGTCGGCCTGTCGCAACGCCGCGCGAACAACGTTCAGGGCTATATGGCTGCACGTGGCATCCCAGGTGGTGCGATGACAACCAACGCGCTTGGCGAAAGCCAAAACCGCGTTCCGACCCCAGATGGCGTCCGCAACGACCAAAATCGTCGTGTGGAAATCAACTATGGTCCTGGTTCAGGCCGTTAATTAGCCGCCAACCCCTGGCTAGGGGAAGGTAGCGAGATAATCAGCCGCAAGGCTCGATGGGTGAAGGGGCGATGCCGAAAGGCATCGCCCCTTCTCTATGCGGTAATGGCTTTGATGGAGTGGAGTTGAACAAGAAATGGCTCGCCGACCAAAGCCGATGAGCCATATCATGTCACTTATAGAAGCTGCTTTCGTCCGCGGCGCTTTGAACGGCGCGTCAGAGAGGCGAGGGCGTCAGAAAACTTCGAATAGCCCCGCTGCGCCCTGGCCGCCGCCGATGCACATGGTGACGATGGCATATCGCGCACCGCGCCGCTTGCCCTCGATTAACGCATGCCCAGTGCAGCGGGCGCCGGTCATACCGAACGGGTGACCGATCGAGATCGATCCGCCGTTGACGTTAAGCAATTCATTCGGAATGCCCAATGTATCGCGGCAATAGAGTACTTGCACCGCAAAGGCTTCGTTCAGCTCCCACAGGCCGATGTCCTCTATTTTGAGGTCAAAGCGGCTGAGCAATTTGGGAATGGCGAACACCGGGCCAATGCCCATTTCATCGGGCTCGGTGCCCGCGACAGCCATCCCGACATAGCGGCCCAATGGGCTCAGCCCGCGTTGTTCGGCGAGCTTGGCTTCCATCACCACACAGGCCGAGGACCCATCTGACAATTGGCTTGCATTACCAGCGGTGATGCAATGCCCTTCGCCCATCACGGGTTTGAGCGACGCCAGCCCTTCAAGCGTGGTGTCTGGGCGGTTGCAATCATCGCGTGTCGCGGTGACAGCCGACAAGCTAACCTCCCCCGTTTCCTTGTTCATCACTGCCATGGTCGCGTCGCAAGCGACGATTTCATCATCAAACTTGCCCGCATTTTGCGCTGCCGCCGTGCGTTGTTGCGATTGCAGCGAATATTCATCTTGCGCTTCGCGGCTGATACCATAACGCTTAGCAACGACCTCGGCGGTGCCGATCATCGGCATATAGACGTGCGGGTGCATGGCGATCAGCTCTGGATCGGGCTCGATGAACAATTTGTCGCCGCGAATTTTGGACACCGACTCAACCCCGCCAGCGACGACAATGTCCATACGGTCGATGATGACTTGTTTGGAGGCGGTGGCAATGCTCATCAACCCCGATGAACATTGGCGATCGAGCGACATGGCAGGGACGGTGACAGGCAGGCCAGCACGGAGCGCGACGAGCCGCGCAACATTGGGTGCTTGTGAACCCTGCTGCATTGCGGCACCGATGATTACATCGTCGATTTCGGCTCCCTCTATGCCGGCGCGTTCCACCGCAGCGCACACCGAATAAGCACCCAGCGTTGCGGATGGTGTGTTGTTGAATGCGCCGCGCCCGGCCTTGCAAAGCGGGGTGCGCGCGGTGGAAACGATGACGGCATCACGCATGGCATATTCCTTCCGGTTAATGATGTTGTTGTGTTGAGAGTGTTTTCAGCTGTGATGGAACATCAAACGATTTGTGCAAACGGAGGCTAGACGAAAAACTGCGTAATCCACTCGGCAATAACGGCCGGTTTTTCTTCGCCCTCAATCTCGGCCGAAAACTCCAGCGTCTGTTGCCACTGGCCCGGTCGTTTTTCTTCTAGTTCGAGCAGTTTGAAATGGCCACGCACTCGTTTGCCCGAACGAACGGGAGCGAGGAAGCGTACTTTGTTGCCGCCATAATTGACCCCCATCTTGATGCCGTCGATGCGCGGGCAATCGGACTTTGCCATGAGCAAAGGAAAGAGTGACAGCGTCAAAAAGCCATGCGCAATTGTGCCGCCGAACGGTGTCATTTTCGCCATGTCCGGGTCGACGTGGATGAATTGATGATCACCCGTCGCGTCGGCGAATTTGTCGATCATTGCCTGATCGACCAGCACCCATTCTGATGATCCGAGCGTTTGGCCGACCATGGCGGTCATTTCCTGCGGGGTGATTGCGGTCATCTGGGGCTCCCATGGTTCGCTGTGCATTCGTATAACGTGTGCGTAGCCATAGCGTCATCACTGTGCAAGTGCGCGGTGCACGGAGGCGCTGAATCTCAAAGCAGATTCAGCGTAACATCCCCCAGCCCGCTGGAGTAGAAGCGGTCAACTCTCCCTCCACTGGCGGCCCACTTACGCCACCGCCGACTTCGACAGTGATCGGCCGCCACCGCGCCTCTTCTTCGCGGCGTTTAACATAGACGTGCAGACCGATTTGCAGAGCAATCAGCATATAAATGAACGGCTGAAACGCGATGCCGACGAACATTGCGCCAAGCAGATAGACGAGATGACCTGCCTGCAGAGCGGTTGCCAATGGTCTTATCCATGCATCTTCAAAGGCGCATTCTCTATAACGGCGGCGCAGTTTTTCCATACGAATCAAACATGTCAGCTGCAAATACAGCCAGATAATGAGGCCAGGAAAGCCCTGCTCACCAAGCATTTCGAAATAGCTATTGTGATAGGCGCGGCCGCGGTCGGTATAGGGCACAATCTCGCGCGTGACTTGGCCGCCACTATGACGCTCGATGACCCTGTTTACCTGAAGCTCGTTTTGACGATAAGCCTCAAATCCGCCACCCATCGGGTGATCGAGAGCATATTTCCACGTCCACCCCCAAACCGCAACGCGAGTCGAGGCGGATTCATCACCCTGAAAATTGGTGATGGTGCCCATTCGCGAAGAAAAAGCTGCGGGAAGGAGAGGCAGCGCAACCACGCCGATCGCGGCGATGGCACCAATATAAGTCATGCGGCGTTTACTGTCGCGGAGGCCGAGCATGGCAAGCAAGCCAGCGCACACCAGGCCTGTCCGCGCCTGTGTGCCGACAGGGATCAATAGACAGGCAAAGACAAGCGCAATCGCAAAGCTCCACACATATGGGCTTGTGCGAAAAATGGTGCCGTAACGGGCAAGCCAAAGGGTCAGCGGGATAATGGCGATGGCAACAGTCGAGAAAATCGACCCTTCGAATAACCCGCTATTGTCATCAATCAAGAGCTGGAGAGATCCATAGCCGCTGCCACCAAGCGCGGTTTTGAGGCCACCAGCTATAGCGAGTGTCGCTGCGCTCAGCACCATCACCAGCGCTAGCGATTCGATTCGCAATCTTGTTCGCAGAGCCAAGGGCAGGAATATTGACCAAAGCAAGGCTTTCCACACCCATGACCATTTTTCTAAAGCCTCGATTGGAAAGTCAGCTGTGCTCGTGCTGATTCCACAATAGACGAGCAATATCAGCAAAACGACCTGCAAATGATCGATCCGGGCCCCTTTTTTGCTATCAGCGACAATCCAGCTGACAACCGCCAGCCCGAACACAATCAGCGATAACGGCAGCTTATTCAGCAGGAAAAAGCTTAATTTCTGCGGGGCGACAATATCGACATAGCAATAGGTCAGGATCAGCAGGAATGGCCGCTTGAGTGACAGAAGCAAGATAGCCACCAGGAAAGTGAGAAGAAAAATATCGCGCATAGCGGCAACTCAACCCTCGCCGCGCCAGCCAAAGCCGGCGGAGCGGTGGCGCTCAGCAGCAGGTGCTTCGTGGTCAAGATCATCGCGTTCGCGCAACAACCAAAAGGCCACGAGCAACAGAGTGTGCGTTAAAATTATGGCAAAACCGTCGATCATCTGGCTCACTTAGCCTAATGTGGTTGACGTCGCCTTAAACTTTCTTTGTTTAATAGGGCCCATGACACGCGTTTTGCATATACTCGATCACAGCCTGCCCGCACAAAGCGGGTATAGTTTTCGCACCCGCGCAATCATTAAGGCGCAAATGGCGCTGGGGTGGGATGTGGCGGGGGTGACGAGCCAGCGTCACCCGCTACCCAGCGACCAAGTCGCCACCGAAGATGGGATAAGGTTTTACCGAACCAGCGGCAAGGGCTTTGGCCACAGCCCCATGCGTGAGCTGCGCGAAGTTCGTGCCCTTGCCTCGCGCATAGAGGAGGTGGTGGCAGAGTTCCGCCCAGATATTCTCCACGCGCACTCGCCTGTTTTGACGGCGCTCGCAGCAGGCCGCATTGCCAAACGCCATGGCTTGCCTTTGTTATATGAGATTCGCGCATTTTGGGAAGATGCCGCCGTCGGTAACGGCACTGGCACCCAAGGGTCGCTCAAATATCGACTTACGCGAGCGTTGGAAACACATGCCGTTCGCCGCGCCGATGCTGTCGCTGTGATATGCGAGGGGCTGCGCGGTGATTTGATTGCGCGCGGAATCGCTCCTGCAAAGCTTATCGTTTCGCCTAATGGTGTCGATCTTGACCTGTTCGGGGCGCCGCCGCCGCGCGATTCAGCGCTGGCTGCAACATTGGGCTTGGGTAACGGGCCAGTCATCGGGTTCATAGGCAGTTATTACGACTATGAGGGGCTGGACCATTTGATAGCGGCGATGCCCGCATTGGTGGCCGCTGCGCCTGACGTGCAACTACTGCTTGTAGGCGGGGGGCCAATGGAAGCCGCGTGGCAGGGCATGGCGACAAGCTCTCCAGCGGCGAAGCACATCCATTTTGTCGGTCGCGTTCCGCATGAACGCGTCGAATCCTATTACAGCCTTATTGATGTCCTGGTCTATCCGCGCAAAGCGATGCGCCTGACAGAACTTGTCACTCCGCTCAAACCATTGGAAGCGATGGCGCAGGGACGATTGGTGGCGGCGTCAAATATTGGCGGGCACCGCGAATTGATTGTCGATGGGGTGACCGGCACATTATTTGCGCCTGATGACCCCGCGGCGCTCGCGGCTTCAGTCGCAAAGCTGCTAGGGCAACGCCATCTTTGGGAGGGCCGGCGTCTGGCCGCCCGGTCATTTGTTGAGCAAGATCGTAACTGGTCGTCAAACATTCGCTGTTATGAACCCATTTACCAGTCTTTGCTGGATGAAGCGGCGGCGCAGCGCAACAATGTGCGGCTAGCCTCAAAGCGATAGAAGAGGGCGATATGATTTTTGGACGCGAAAATGGGCCGTTGGTGCCATATGGGGCGGCGGGTGTTGCCGTGGCAATGGCGGCATTGCTGGGTGTGACAGGTGTGTTGCTGCCTACAGCGCTGACCGAATCGGTCGCATTTCAACTCTATCTCGATACTATCGTCGCCTCGGCCGTTCCGCCATTTGGCTGGTTGGCAAAAATTGCTACTGGCATGCTCATGGCATTGGTTGGCGGATTGCTTGGGCTTGGCTTGGCCCGGCTATTTGGCGTGCGCAGCAGCGGATACAGCGTAGAACAATTACTGGCGCGACTGCGCGGGGTCGGCAGGCATGACGATGACGATGCGCCGACTTTGCGCCCGTCGGATCGCCACCCAGACGCCCCCGCCCGCCGGCCATTTTCGGCTGCGACAGACATTCCCGCTCGTGATATGCCCACAAGTGCGTGGGATCGCCATTGGCAGGATGATTTGACGGAGGAGGGCGCCGCAACTGATTTTGAGCCCGATCAAGGCGATGATGACGAACTTTTGCTTGATAGTCATTTTGCTGATTCTGGCGCACTTATCGATGATGATAATGGTGTCGACCCTGCGCCATATTGTGAAGAATCAACCGACGAGGAAATTTTTACGGCAGAAATCCCCGCGCGATCAGAGACAGCAGATAGTGTGCGCCTCGACAGTGACGTCGCCCTAGCCACAGAATCTCCCGTCGCTGTGGAGAGAGTTGAGCCGCTAGATCTTTCCATCGCCCGGCTTGATGAATTGCTCGCGCGGCTTGAGGCGGGGTTGGCTAGTCGGCGCTCGCTCCAATCCGATGCCGCAAAATCGATGGATTCTCATACCAATCAATTGGAAAATGCTGCTGAATCAGAAAGTCAAAGTCCGTCGCCTGCACCAGAAACGGGTGATGTCATCGACGATGAGCAGCTGTTTCCGCAAGACCCGGCGCTCGCAGCGGCGCTGGCTACATTGCGCCGGATGAACCAACACGTCGGCCAATAAAGTATGAGGGCCTAATCGCTCATAATCGTCAATAGCTCGACCGTGCATATCAACATGGTGGTGCCATTATCCTTGCGCACTTTGTCTTGCATCGTGACCGTGCAATCGGCGACAATTTCACCAGGCAATGCGAACTCATGATCGGGCAGCGATGACAATATTGCCGGCGCGCTAGCGGCGTCATCGGCAAGGGGGATGCGCAATATTATGATGTGCCGCGCCCCTGAAAAGGTAGCGCTTGCCCATGGCCGCTCCTGCGCTTCGATCAATTCTGCGGCTGGGCCGATGAGGGTCAACACTTTTTGACAGATGCGATGGGCATTGTTCATGCGGCATCTCCTTCGCTCTGTGGCTTTTCAATGTTCATGAAATGTTCCACACGGCATCGTGTGCGAGCACTGGGTTCGCGCCCCGCCCGCAAATCAAGCACAAAACGGGGGTCGCGTACCGCTAGTCGCCCGAATTTGGTTGCCGGCATGCTCGTTTTTTTCAAGAAGCGTTCGATGTCCATTATTAGCGGGCGTTGAAAGGGCATATGGGTCTCCTGCGTGGTGATGGGCTGTGAGTCGCTGCGGCTCATTTGTAATGATAGGTAATTTCCTACTTGTCTAGGATAAATCCTAGTGCTACTGTCCCAACATGACAATCGATGGACGTGACGATGATTCAAGGCTGGCGCTCGATCACGCAGCGCGTTCGCGCGGTGTCGATTATGCGTCGTTGTCGCGGTTGATTGGTCGCAATGCCGCCTATATCCAGCAATATATCAAACGCGGTACGCCGCGCACCTTGCCCGAGCGTGAGCGTGCTCTGATCGCAGATTTCTTGATGATGGATGAGCGATTGCTTGGCGCTCCGGCCCCAAGATCCAGCATCAATGCGCGCACTAATTTAGTGCCTGTTTCACGGTTAGATGTTGGCGCGGCGGCTGGGGCGGGCGGTGTGGTGGAGGATGATCTGGCGATAGATCAGCTCGGCTTTGATGAGCGATGGCTGCGCAAATTATCGCCCAACCTTCAAGCGCTCGCCATCATCAGGGTCGAAGGTGATTCGATGCACCCCACGCTCAACCATGGCGATGACATCATGGTTGACAGCAGTGATTGCATAGAGCGGCTGCGTGATGGCATTTATGTGCTTCGGCGTGATGGTGCTCTATTGGTGAAACGCTTGTCGCGCGCAGTTTCTGGGCCTGTCAGAGGCATGAATATCATCAGCGACAACGCGGCTTATCCCACTGAATATGATGCCGATATCAACGGCGTGACAATTGTCGGGCGTGTTGTGTGGGTTGGCCGCCGGGTCATTTGACCCAGCGGCATATTCCCGTATTTTCGGCTCGATATGGGTTTAGCGACAGCTGCAACGCGCACGTGCGCGTGGACGCGGCGCTGCGCGATGAACCCGGCGGCGTGGCGCGACCCGGGCACGAGGGGCCGCAACTGAGACCGTTTCATAAATTGTCTCAGTCTCTTCGATAATCACTGGCTGACCAGGGATGATGATCGTCGTTGCGGGGCCCGGAATATAGTCATAGCCATAATAGCCGCTTTCATAGCCACCATCATTATAGCGGTCATCACGGTGATGACGGCCACTCCGGTAATGGTCGTCGCGATAATTGCGATCACCACTGCCATAACTGGTGTCGTAACGGCGATCACCACTGCCATAGGCGGCGCCATAACGGCGGCCATCGGTGCGGCGCCAATAATCGTCGCATGCGCGGCGATCTTCGGCGCGGTCAATAGCCGAGCCTGCGATCGCGCCAACACCAGCACCAATCAACGTTCCGGCTGTGCGGTTGCCGCGGCCGGCGATACGGTTACCAGCAACACCGCCCACAACGCCGCCAATCAAACCCCCGCCAACGCCATCATCACGGCGGCACATACGCGAAAGGTCATCGTCGGACCAATTGCCCGTGCGGTGGGCCGGGGCGCGGTGAATGACGCGGCCTTCGCGGTCTCGATAGAGCGGGCGGGTGACATGGCGCGCGCCTTCTGCATTGGGGTCATAGCTGCCATCATATTGGCCGCGATAAATCTGGCCTTCCGGGCTTTCCCAAGTGCCATTCCATTGGCCGTTCCAGCGCCCACGATAATCGCCTTCGGTCGGTGCGCGATCATCGGCACTGCGATAAACTTCGGCGTCTTCGGCATTGTTGCCGTCAACAACGATAACACGACGCTCGGTGCGTACAGAGGAATGCCCATCGTGATTCGCATAAGCGGCATCAGCAGAAACCGCGGCAATAGCAGCAATTCCAACGAGCAATAGTGTCCTGATCATAATCCCTCCAACGGCCCAGCGCCGATCAACAATATGGTTGATAAATTGTTAGCATTGTTTTGGGGATTTAGCGATGCAGGCACGCAAAAAAGCGCTGTCCTATTTTGGGTCGACTATTAACTGTGCGGGCTCAGCCTACTCCCAATGCGGGCTAACAGCTCTTCTGCCCCATTGGCATCATCCAATGTGAATCGATCTGGGGTCGGGCTGTCGAGATCAAGCACGCCAATCAACTGACCATCGATGATGATCGGCACCACCAGCTCACTGCGGCTTTGGTCGTCACAGGCGATATGTCCGTCAAAGGCGTGGACATCCGCGATCCTCTGCGTCGTTCGTGTTCGCGCAGCTGCGCCGCAAACCCCGCGATCAAGGCTGATGCGGATGCATGCTGATTTGCCCTGAAACGGCCCCAGCACCAATTCCGTTCCATTAAATCGGTAAAATCCAGCCCAGTTAATGCCGGGTAGCGCTTGCCAGAGTAGTGCGGCGACATTGGCCATATTGGCGATGGCGTCGCTTTCTCCAGCTGTAATGGCGTCGGCGGCGTCGGCAAGTTCGTGCCATAATTGTGTGGGGTCCGCATCGGTAAAGGCAAAGCTGTTCATAACGCTTGTCATAACAGCCTATCTATCCTCCGTCACCCGCCCACGCGTGGCCTTTATAGTCCCGCGCGCTTTCTTGCTATCAATCCGCCGCGCTTTGGCGGCCTTGCCTGGCTTGGTGGCGATGCGTCGTTCGGGGCGGATCATCGCGCGAGCGATAAGCTCGGCTGCGCGCCTTCGTGCATCGGCTCGGTTGCTCTCCTGCGTGCGGTAACGCTGTGCGGTGATAATCAGCTCTCCGCCCGCTGTCATGCGGCTGCCGGCTAATGACTTGAGCCGGGAATAGGCGTCAGGGTGGAGCTCCAGCGCAAATAGATCAACACGCAGCTGACACGCGCTCGCCACCTTGTTGACATTTTGTCCACCCGGGCCACTTGCGGGGAGAAATTTTTCGCTTAGCGCATGGTCGGGAATGACGAATGGCTGGTCGAGCGCCATATCATTTGCCGTCAGGGTCTGCAAAGCCGAGTGAGGCAAAGCGCGCAGGGAAGGGGGCGTGCGCTGCGATGGGCGTTTTAGCCCCGCGCGCAATCGACAGGTCGGATGCGTGAAGCATCATTCCTTCGGCATGCGCCTTTCCATAATGGGGATCGCCAATAATGGCATGGCCTATGCCCGACACCGCATGAACGCGCAGCTGGTGCGTGCGGCCGGTCTCGGGGCGCAATTCTATCAAAGCACGGCCATCCATAACCGCCAACACAGTCCACAGCGTCCGCGCGGGTTTGCCAGCGGGGTCGGGGACCATTCGCCAGCCGTCTTCTATTGTCGAGCGCTTACCTAGCGCCATGTCAATTGCGCCGCCCGGCTCATCTGGGACACCGTCAATGATAGCCAGGTAGCGCTTCGTAACTTGCCCGTCCTCAAACGCGCGCGACAGGCGTTTATGCGCTTTGTCGCTGCGCCCGATCAACAGGCATCCCGACGTATCGCGATCAAGGCGGTGCGCAGGTTTTGGCCAGCTCTTATATCCGAGCATCAGCGCCTGGAGGTGGTTTTCTACGCTCAACCCGCCGTCGCGCGGCGAATCGACAGGCAGCCCAGCAGGCTTGTCAACGATCAATGCCTCGTTGTCGATAAACAAAATATGATCCGCAAGCATAGGCATATCATAGGGCGAAGCGGCTAATGAGGCGAGGGCTATTATGACATACCAACGTTGCCGAGCGAAGATGAGGCCCATAATTTTGACCAGAAAAGGACAATAAGGACAATCGTAAAATTTGTTATGATAAAATTAACCTTTTCGCTTCATATCCGATATGGTTAATGAACTGTGTTGATGTGCCCTATGGGTGATCAACATATCGGGATTGTCACAGCCGAGGGGAAAAGCGGCATGCGCGTACTCTTAATCGAAGATGAGCCGACGACGGCAAAGGCCATCGAAACGATGCTCACTGTCGAAGGGTTTAATGTCTATACGACGGACCTTGGCGAAGAGGGTTTGGATCTGGGAAAGCTCTATGATTATGACATCATATTGCTCGATCTCAACCTGCCTGACATGCACGGCTATGACGTGCTGAAAAAATTGCGCACCGCGAAGGTGTCGACCCCTGTGCTGATCTTATCGGGTATTTCCGAAATGGATAGCAAGGTTCGCAGCTTCGGCTTTGGTGCCGATGATTATGTCACGAAACCTTTTCACCGCGAAGAGCTGGTCGCTCGGATCCAGGCGGTGGTTCGCCGATCCAAAGGTCATTCGCAATCAATCATCCGCACCGGCAAGCTGGCGGTCAATCTTGATGCCAAGACGGTCGATGTCGATGGCAATCGGGTCCACCTGACGGGCAAAGAATATCAGATGCTCGAACTGCTCAGCCTGCGTAAGGGCACGACCTTGACCAAGGAAATGTTCCTCAACCATCTTTATGGCGGAATGGACGAGCCGGAACTCAAAATCATCGACGTTTTCATCTGTAAATTGCGCAAGAAATTGAGCCTGGCATGCGGTGGTGAGAATTATATCGAAACTGTCTGGGGTCGTGGCTATGTTCTACGCGAAATAGAAGAAGCAATTGAGGACGAACGCGAGGTCGCCTGATCTGCTCTTTGCTCAACAGCATGACGGCCGCTGACCGCAAGGTTGGCGGCTTTGCTGTTTCGCGATTAATGGGTCCTGACCCTAGGAGCTTAACCCTGATTAGTCGTTTAACCAGCGGCTATTGTTCAGCACTTGCTGGCGATGAGAGCGCTGAAACCCAGATCGCGAAACCGAACCTTCATGTTGTATCCGTTGAAAGCCGATGCTCGAATCACTCGTGGTCAATTGTGTACGGCAAGGGTTAGCGGGGTTCAGCATATCCGGCTCTATCCGCTCGTCCAGAGACAGGCCAAATGCGCCATTTTTAACCCAACGGACGATCGCTCCAATATCCACGTCATTGGGCATGTGCACCGTGACATGCTCGCATGCTATAACATCCAAATCTGAACGCGCGCCGATACCATGTGGCGATAAGTTGCGGATCACAATTTTGCTGCGTGAGTGACGGGCGCTGCTTATCTCGATCGAGAGCAGCTTGGACACGCGGGTTTCGCGTGCTGTATTGGCTGTATCCGGCCCATTGTTCCAATGCATGGTCATCACGCGCATACCCTGCCGCAAAATTGTAAAGGAATGATGGATTTTCTATCGAAAGAAAAATCTTTGCGCTTTGCCGCGCAAAAATTTTGAGTCTCAACCGTTTATTGAAATGACAACGCACAATGAACAGCCATTGGCGACAGGTTTTTGAGGCTGAGATCACGATGGATATTCGCGTAAACGCGCCGGATTGGCCGAACTATCATGGCAACATAGGAAGCATGAGGCTCGATCCGGTCATCATCGCACAGTCTTTGGTGCGCTTTGCCGATGCAGCGGTGGTTTTTCCTGTTGCCAGTCAAAACCCGGTTGAGCACCTATGGATACAAGCGAAGGGGGCCGCGCTACTTGCCCAAGCCATCATGTCGCTCAGCGAGCGGGAAATATTGGTGCTCCATCTGACCTTTGTGGCGCGCCTATCTCTTAGTGAGGCTGCGCATGTGCTTGAGCTGGGAGAAAGGCGCGTGCGTTTTGTGAAAAAGCAAGCGCTTACAAGGTTATATGGTCAAATGGGGCATCAATATTTCAAGAGCGTCTAAGCTCTTTTTACGCCCGCGGTTGCCACCGCAATATCCGCCACACATAAGCCACACCAATGGTGATTGCGCTGCCAATCACTATCGGCCCCAAAAAGCGGTCCAATTCTGTCTGGAAATGTGTTCCAAGAAAATAACCGCCGCCGATTAACAGGCCGTTCCAAATGCTGGTCCCTAGTGCAGTATAGATGAGGAAGCTGACGCGTCCCATCCGCGCCAAGCCTGCAGGAAGTGAGATCATGGTCCGCATCATGGGCATAAAACGGACAGTGAAGACAATCCAATGGCCATGGCGCTGAAAAAAATCTGCCATCGCTTCAACGTCTGTCCAATCTAGCGTCAGCCAGCGGCCATAGCGATCTACAATCGGTTTGAGCTGGGCATAGCCCAGCCGTCGCCCCACCAGATACCAGGCATAATTGCCGACGGTTGATCCAACGGTTCCCGCCAGCAATAACGCCCAAAATTGCATCTCGCCTTGCGCTACCGCTATACCACCTAGGCCCATGATGAGTTCGGACGGAATAGGCGGAAAAATATTCTCCAACACCATCAACAGAAAAATGCCGCCATAGCCGCCATAAGCGATGGATTGGACAATCCAGTCTGTCACGCGATCGGTTCAATCACGGCTGGCAAGTTTTGCTTCGATTGCATCCCAGATGGCTGCAAAACTATCTGTTCCATTAAATCCGTCAATGGCCACAATCCCAGTGGGAGAGGTGACGTTGATTTCGGTGAGCCACCGACCGCCAATGATGTCGATTCCGACAAATAATAGCCCTCGCGCCTTGATCTCTGGCCCCAATATTGCACAGATTTCCTGTTCGGTTTGGGTAAGCTCGGCCGCTTGTGCGGTGCCGCCTGCAGCCAGGTTGGAGCGGATTTCGCCTTTGCCCGGAATGCGATTTATAGCGCCCGCCACCTCGCCATCGATTAAAATGATGCGTTTATCGCCATCGCGCACTTCGGGCAGGAAGGCCTGCACCATATAGGGCTCGCGCCATACCTCGCCAAACAGTTCGGACAAGGCGGCCATATTGGCGCCATCACGCCCAATGCGAAATACCGCCGCGCCGCCATTTCCGTGCAAGGGTTTCACCACCACTTCGCCATGTTCAGCATGAAAACGCCTGAGCTCAGCCAAATCGCGGGTGATCATCGTTGGCGGCATGAACCGGGCAAAGTCGAGCACCCACAGTTTTTCCGGTGCATTGCGAACGCTTGCCGGGTCGTTGACCACCAATGTTTCGTCGCTGATCCGCTCAAGCAAATGGGTGGCGGTGATATAGCCGAGGTCGAACGGCGGGTCCTGCCGCATCAAAACCACATCGATGTCGCTCCCAAGGTCAATCCGCCGCTGCTCTCCAAAGCGATAGTGTGCGCCCGCCGTGCGCTCGACATGTTCGACACGGTGAGCCATTGCGGTCAATCGCCCTTCGACACCTGGCTGGCCCCTAGATTGGGTCCACGTCAGGCCTTCCGCCAGGTAATGCCATATCTCATAGCCGCGCGTCTGCGCCGTCAGCATCAACCCAAGGCTCGAATCCCCGGCAATGCTGATCCCGTCCATCGGGTCCATCTGTATGGCTACGCGCAAAGTCATGCTGTCAATCTTCCTCTTTCAACCCAACCACACATTGGCCAGATGATGCGGCCAGCGGCCTGGTGCAAGCAGAATGACATCAATACGGCTAATTTCGCCATTTTTGACATATTTTGGTGCCAGATATTGCGCCGCCGTCACGACGCGGCGTAATCTGTGTGCATCAATGGCATGGTCAAGCGCCTGTTGGCTGGACCGCCATTTTACTTCGACAAAGGCGAGCGTGCGCCCGCGCCGCGCGATCAAATCCACTTCGCCTCCATGGACACGGATACGTTGCGCCAAAATGCGCCAGCCTTTCAGGCGCAGATACCATGCCGCAATCGCCTCGGCGCGTCGCCCCTGTGCTTCGCTTTTGCTTCTGGCGCGGGTCATGATTGCGCATTCAAGGTGATGGCAATGGCATAAACATCCTCGCGGGGTATTGCATAGCGTTTGGCCACATCGCGTGCAGCGCGCGACGCGGGCGCGGATTTCATCGCCTCGCAAAGCGCAGCACGCACCGCTTCGGGGTCGGCCGCGTCGGGTGCCTTTTCCATCGGCGGGGCTACCACAATGACGATTTCTCCCTTGGGCGGGGTGGGGAATTGTTCTGCTAATGCATCAATCCGGCCGGTGACGACGGTTTCATGCAATTTGGTGAGTTCGCGTGCGACAATGGCATCGCGCGGCCCAAAGGCCTTGGCCATGGCGCCTAGGCTGGCGGCAAGCCGTGGGCCGCTCTCGTAAAACACCAATGTAGCTGGAATGCTGGCGAGCGCATCAAGCGCTTTGGCCCTTGCGCCGGCTTTGCTGGGTGGAAAGCCCGCAAACAGGAACTTATCTGTCGGCAAACCGGAAATGGACAAAGCCATAATGGCGGCGCATGGCCCGGGCACGCTCGTCACCAAATGCCCAGCCGCACGGGCGTCTCGCACCAAGCGGTATCCGGGGTCGGAAATCAGTGGCGTCCCCGCATCGGCAACCAGGACAACCACCTCTTGCGCCAACCTTTGCACCAGCGCGGCGCGCTGTGCATCGCTCGCATGGTCATCATGGCGCAGCAGCGGGCGTTTGATGCCAAAGAGGTGAAGCAATTTGCCCGCAACGCGTGTATCTTCGCACGCCACCACATCTGCGGCTGATAAAATCGCCTGAGCGCGGGGAGATAGATCACCAAGGTTGCCGATTGGCGTCGCAACGATGTAAAGACCGGGCAAGGGAGATTGGGACATGAACGCAACCATGGCAGAGCAGGGGGCTATACGGCAAGCATCACGTTGGTGGCGGGCGTTTGCAGTCGGCGCAACCGCCATGTTGCTGAGCGCTTGTCAGACCATCGTGCCGCGCAGTGATGTTCCGGTCACGACCACACCCACGGCTGCGCCAGAGGTCACTGTCGGCTTACCCGTTGACACTGAGCGTCACCGGGTTGCCTTGCTTGTCCCCCAAACCGGGCCCGATGCTGCCGTTGGCGAATCGATCGCCAATGCTACCACCATGGCGTTGCTCGATTCGCGCAGCGAGCGTGTGCGGATAACAATCTATGATACGGGCGCGGGTGCCGCTGCGGCGGCTGAGCAGGCGATAGCAGAAGGCAACAAGCTGATATTGGGGCCACTGCTTGCCGATGATGTCCGCACCGTTCAATCGATTGCACAAGCCGCCAACGTTCCGCTTATCAGCTTTTCCAACGACAGCAGTGTTGCCGGGAACGGCACCTATTTATTGGGGTTCGAACCAGGACAGGCGGTCGGCCGTGTCGTTGCGCATGCCCGTGCGCAGGGGATGACACGATTTGGCGCACTGGTGCCGCGCAGCGTCTATGGCGAGCGGTCTCTCGTGTCGCTGCGTGCGGCGATCACGGCGGCTGGCGGCACCCTGGTGTCTAGCCAGGCCTATGATCGCTCGGCGGCTGGCTTGTCAGGCTCGGCGCGGCAGCTTGCCCGCGCTGGGGGGATGGACGCTATATTGATTGCCGATAGCGGGCAGACCGCGATCCGCGCCGTCCCGCTGTTGCGCCAGGGCGGCGCCGCTGGTGTGCGTATCCTTGGGACTGAGTTGTGGAATACCGAAAACGCGATTGCGGGCAATGCCGCGATGCAGGGCGCGTGGTTCGCCAGCGTGTCCGATGGGCTGTTTACCCAGCTTAGCACGCGATACCGCGAACGCTATGGCCGCGCGCCATACCGTATCGCCAGCCTTGGCTATGATGCGGTGCTGCTGACGGTGCGGATGACGCGCGATTGGCGACCGGGGACTAATTTTCCACAAAGCCGCCTGTTCGCCGAGGATGGCTTTGGCGGGATTGACGGCATTTTTCGCTTTGACACACGCGGCATCGCGGTGCGCGCGCTAGAGATTAGCGAAGTGCGCAACGGTGGCTTTGCGGTCATCGACGCCGCCCCGACGCGGTGGTGAGAGCAGGGGTTAAGTGCCACTTGAACTACGGCAGCGTAAACTCAGGCAGGCCGAGTCGTGTTTTAGCCTCGGCGAACTCTGTGCCGGTTAAAGGACCTTTGATGCCATTATAGGGCAATCGCTGTTCTTCATCGGCAGAGCGCACAACATACCAATAGTCGAGGGCACCACTGTTTGCTCTTCGTGTGAGGCAGGCGTCGTCGCCAGCAGCACAGGCGGGCGCGCGCGCAGTGGCGACGAGGTAGCGATCATTGACCCCTGCGCGAATTACACCCGGTCCGGGCAGACCGTCACCTACCGCGCCGCCGCCCGGGATCTCCCAGTATATCGCCAAATCTTCCATGCCGTCGATCGCGGTCAGCCGATAGGGGCCATCGAGCGCCTCGTCATAGACAAGGCCTGAAAACGGCGTGCAGGCCGTCAGCATTGCGGCTGCGGCTATGTTCAGGCCAAGGCGGCACCTACCCAATGCTCTGACCCGTTTTGGCCCAATCGGCCATGAACCCTTCGATGCCCTTGTCGGTCAGCACATGTTTGAACAGGGAGCGAATGACCGACGGCGGCGCGGTCATGACATCGGCGCCGATCCGCGCGGCCTCAAGCACATGAATGCCGTGGCGGACAGACGCGACGAGTATTTCGGTGTCAAAGCTGTAATTGTCATAGATGAGGCGGATGTCCTCGATTAAGGCCATGCCGTCGAAGCCATTATCATCGTGCCGCCCGACAAATGGCGAGATGAAGCTTGCCCCCGCTTTGGCCGCGAGCAGCGCCTGATTGGCAGAGAAGCACAGCGTCACATTGACCATCGTGCCTTCGCTGGTCAGCGCCTTGCAGGTTTTGAGGCCGTCTATGGTCAGCGGCACTTTGATGCACACATTGTCGGCAATTTTGCGCAAAATCTCGGCTTCGCGCAGCATTCCCGCATGGTCGAGCGCCACAACCTCGGCCGATACGGGGCCATCGACCAAGCCGCATATCTCGCGCGTCACTTCGATGAAATCGCGCCCGGCTTTGGCGATCAGCGACGGGTTGGTGGTAACTCCATCAAGCAGCCCCGTCGCGGCCAGATCGGCAATGTCGGCGGTGTCAGCGGTATCGACAAAAAACTTCATGGGTGGTGCATCCTTGTGACTGGTGAAGGGGCGGTAGCGTATAATTTGCGCGAACGGAAGTTACAGCTGACATTCTCCATCGCTACTGCTAGGGGGCCAGCCAATCATGCTCAACCTCTCCGGAATAACAGTGCGTCTAGGCGGACGCGCCATCCTCGACCGCGCCAGCGCGACGATGCCGACGCGCGCGCGGGTCGGCCTGATCGGGCGCAATGGTGCTGGAAAAACCACGCTGATGAAGGCGATTATCGGCCAGATTGACCCCGATGAGGGCACGATCGATATGCCGCGCAGCAGCCGAATCGGTTATATTGCACAGGAAGCCCCATCAGGCACCACAACCCCGATAGAGGCTGTGCTCGCCGCAGATAGTGAACGCGCCGAACTGCTCCACCGCGCTGAAACCACCGACGATATGCATGCGCTGGGCGAAATCCACGAGCGGCTCAATGCTATCGATGCCCATGCCGCCCCGGCTCGGGCCGCGCGCATCCTCGTGGGCTTGGGCTTTCCAGAAGCGGACCAGCACCGCCCATTAGACAGTTTTTCTGGCGGGTGGAAAATGCGCGTTGCATTGGCGGCTTTGCTGTTTTCCGAGCCGGACATCTTATTGCTCGATGAGCCCTCGAATCACCTTGATTTAGAGGCGACCTTATGGCTCGAAAGTTTCCTTAAAAACTATAGCGCGACAATGGTCGTGATCAGCCACGAGCGCGATCTGCTCAACAATGTCGTTGATCATATTCTCCATCTGGAGGGCGGCAAGACGACGCTTTACGTTGGCGGATACGACAGTTTCGAGCGGCAACGCGCCGAACGCGCGGCGCAACTTGCGGCGGCTAAAGCGTCGCAGGATGCCCAGCGCGCCAAGCTGGCCGACTATGTTGCGCGTAACAGCGCACGAGCCTCGACCGCCAAACAGGCGCAAAGCCGGGCCAAGGCGCTGGCGCGGATGCAACCCATCGCGGCACTGGTTGATGACCCCTCGCTCAGTTTTGACTTTCCCAGCCCCGATGAGCTGAAACCGCCGCTGGTCACGCTCGACCTTGCCAGCGTCGGCTACACGCCGGGCAAGCCGATATTGGAACGGCTCAATCTGCGGCTCGACCCCGATGACCGCGTCGCGCTGCTCGGCCGCAACGGCAATGGCAAGACTACGCTGGCGCGGCTGCTTGCGGCGCAACTCGCGCCGATGGATGGCGCGATGACGGCAGCGGGAAAAATGCGCGTCGGCTATTTCACGCAATATCAGGTCGAGGAACTCGACGGCCGCGACACCCCGCTCGAACATATGGGCCGTGCGATGAAGGGCGCAACACCTGGCGCCGTGCGCGGGCAATTGGGGCGGTTTGGCTTTTCTGGGGCCAAGGCGACCACCCAGGTCGGCAAGCTGTCGGGCGGCGAACGCGCGCGGCTCGCGCTGGCGCTGATTACCCGCGATGCGCCGCACATGCTGATCCTCGACGAGCCAACCAACCACCTGGATGTCGATGCCCGCGAAGCGCTGGTTCAGGCGCTAAACGCATATGAAGGCGCGGTGGTGCTGGTTAGCCATGACCGCCATATGCTTGAGCTGACTGCCGATAGGTTGGTGCTGGTTGATGGGGGCACCGCGAGTGATTTTGTCGGTAGCCTCGACGATTATACCGACCTTATCCTCGGGAGAAATCAGCCCAAAGCGAACGGTGGGGGTAATGCGAGCGCGTCAAAGGGTAACGGCAAGGAGGAACGTAAGGCGGCGGCGCGGATGCGCGAACAGCAGGCGCAATTGCGCAAGGCGGTGCGTGATGCCGAAGCCGACATGGCGACGATGGAGGTCGCGGTGCGTGCCATCGACCGCGCAATGTTCGACCCCAAAGGTGCAGACGCCGAACATGTCGGCCTGACCATGAGCGAACTTGCTCAGCGCCGGGCCAAGCTGTCCGACGCGATGACGGCTGCAGAGGCGCGGTGGATTGCGGCGGGTGAGGCGCTGGATGCAGAAGAAGGAAGCGGTTAGCCAGCCGCCCTTGCAAGCCCGAAGACGCCCATCAATAGCGGATCATTGGTCGCCCCAGGGTTGGCGCGGATCGCCGATTCCTCGGCCCCGATCGCTCGCCAGATGCCGCGGTTGGCGCCGTCGGTCACATCGCGCGCCAGGCCGGCAATGTCATAGCCGCTGACCGCGCGCAGCGCTTGGCCAACGATGTCGTTTGATGCCAGGCGCAGCGCATCGCCCACGACGGGGAACATCGCGCTAATCAGGCCACTGCCCAATTGCTGTTCCAGCAATGCTGTTGCGGCGTTCGATCCGCCCACACCGCGCACAATGGATGCGGCATCGGCTATGCTGATAGACGTGATAGCGTCGGTAATGATGGGAGCTGCGCGTTCCGCCCCGCGCTCGGCAACGTTGTTCAGGCTGCGCGTCAATCGTTCGCGCACTGGCGCTGATCCCAATAATTGGCTGAGAATCGATCCGCCGCTGGCAAATTGTCCGGGCAGCGCGATGCGCGCGATCGAGCTATCATAAAATCCATTGGGCTGCAGCAATGTGGCAAAGGCGCGCTGTGACGAGAGCGTCAATAACCGCCGAATAGCGTCCACCAAGCTGAATCCACCGCCCATGCTGGCGCAGCCAGATAGCGCGAGCAGCGGCACACTGGCCCCTGCTGCGAGCAGAAATCTGCGGTCAAAATGTTGAACTGTCATAGCGCCCTCCCTCATGAATTATGCGTGCATCATCTCATGCTTTTCGTTGATTGCAAGAGGGGGATGGCGTTCCCTTCTTGTTCCTGCTA
Source organism: Sphingopyxis sp. (assembly GCA_040079655.1). Classification (GTDB taxonomy): domain Bacteria; phylum Pseudomonadota; class Alphaproteobacteria; order Sphingomonadales; family Sphingomonadaceae; genus Sphingopyxis. The sequence continues at coordinate 20,395 of JBEBJX010000020.1, forward strand.
TCGCGCGTCCATCATGGCCAAACCAAAATCCAGTTTCATATGCCAAGCGTGCGGGTCACAGCACAGTCGATGGCAGGGGCAGTGCCCCGATTGCAGCGAATGGAACCAGATGGTGCAAGAGGCGGCTGTCACCGCCTTTGCGCAAAAACATGATCTGGCATCGGGTGGCCGGGCGCTCGATTTGCACAGCCTGTCGGGTGATGAGCCTGTGCCGGGTCGGCTTTCCACGGGTATAAGAGAGTTTGACAGCGCATTGGGCGGCGGGCTGGTTGCGGGGTCGGTCAGCCTGATCGGCGGCGACCCTGGTATCGGCAAGTCGACCCTGCTGCTCCAGGTGGCTGGCAAGCTGGCTATGGCGGGCCGCAATGTTGCCTATGTTTCGGGCGAAGAAGCGGTGGCGCAAATACGGCTGCGCGCCGGCAGGCTGGGTTATGCTGACGCACCCGTAACATTGACATCGGCGACTTCGGTGCGCGATATTTTGACGACATTTGGCGCCGGAACGGCAGGGGGAGGCGCGCCGCCCGATCTGCTGGTCATCGATTCGATCCAGACGATGCACAGCGATTTGATTGAGGGCGCGCCGGGCACGGTCTCCCAAGTGCGGGCATCGGCGCAGGAGCTGATTCGTTTTGCCAAGCAGCGCGGGATAGCGCTCATTCTTGTCGGGCATGTCACCAAGGACGGCAGCCTCGCTGGCCCGCGGGTGCTCGAACATATGGTCGATACGGTGTTGGCGTTCGAGGGCGAACGCAGCCACCAATATCGCATCCTGCGCAGCGTTAAAAATCGCTTTGGCGGCACCGATGAAATCGGGGTTTTTGCTATGGGTGCTGGCGGCCTTGAGGAGGTCAGCAACCCGTCAGCGCTGTTTTTGACCGATCGGCACGGCGAGAGTGCGGCAGGGACGGCGGTGTTTCCGGCGATGGAGGGAACGCGGCCGGTGCTGGTCGAAATACAAGCGCTGACATTACGGCTTTCGAGCGGAGCGACTCCGCGCCGCGCGGTTGTCGGCTGGGACGCGAGCCGCCTCGCCATGATATTGGCGGTGCTCGAGGCGCGCTGTGGCTTGTCGCTATCATCAGCGGAGGTTTATCTGAATGTGGCGGGCGGTTATCGCCTGACCGATCCGGCGGCGGATCTGGCGGTGGCGGCGGCGATCGTTTCGGCCTTTGCCGAGCGGCCATTACCCGCCGAGGCTGTGGTGTTTGGCGAAATTGCGCTGTCGGGCGAATTGCGCCCGGTGGCGCACGCGGCGTTGAGGATGAAGGAAGCGGCTAAACTCGGTTTCACGCATGCCATAGTGCCGTCGGCGGGCGCGACGTCTTTTTCTGGCCTTTCCCACCCGCACCCGCGTCGGCCTGACGGCGGGAAAGGGAAACAAGAAACGGGCGCGGCTGCCAATATGCGTGTCGAAACGCATGCGCGATTGGGGCAATGCGTTGACCAGTTGCTGGGGAGGGGCTAGCGGGCGTAAATGGCTGGTTTCACTGCTTTCGACATCATCATCCTGCTCGGCCTTGGCGCGGGGCTGATCACAGGCTTTCTGCGCGGCTTTGTGCAGGAGGTGCTGTCGCTCGGCGCATTGCTTGTTGCACTGTTCGTGCTGCGCCTGTTCCACGCGCCGCTTAGCGCCACATTGGAAAGCAGCATCGGCACCGCCGCCGGCGCATCGATGCTGGCCTTCGCGCTGATCATGGGGGTGATTTGGGGCGGTGGAAAATTCGCCGCGTCGCGTATTGGCGCAGGCACACGAAACAGCATCGTCGGGCCATTTGACCGCGTTCTTGGCGGAGGGTTTGGGATGATAAAGTCTCTGCTGATAGCCGCCACGGTCTTCATGCTGTTCATGCTCGCTTATGACGTGATTTATGGCCCGCGCGCCGAGCGGCCAGAATGGCTTGCGACTAGCCGCACCTATCCGTTGATGCGTGCGACGAGTGCCGCATTGTCCGATGTCATAGCCGAGCGGCTGAACGACGCGCGCGCCACAACCCCGCCCCCTGTACAAACGCCGTGAGCAGGCCGCTCTATACGCCGGAAATTTTGCGCCTTGCAGTCAACGTTGCGGATTTTCCGCGCCTTGCACATCCCGATGCCAGCGAAGAGGGCCGGACGCCAATTTGCGGCAGTCGCATTGTCGTTGACATCTGCGTCGATGCGAGTGGACAGGTGCTTGGCGTGGGAATGGATGTTCATGCCTGCGCGATGGGACAGGCCGCGGCGGCGCTGTTCGCGCGCGGGGCCTGTGGGCGGACCGCAGACGAGCTTGAGGGTGCGCAGCTGGCACTGGCTGATTGGTTGTCTGGCAAAGCTGAAACTCCGCCCGATTGGCCGGGCATAGCGGTGCTCAGCCCCGCCATAGCGCACAGCGTGCGCCACGCGGCCATCCTCATGCCATTTCGCGCGGGGTCGGGCGCGACGAAAAGGGCGTTTAGCATGGGCAGGGGGCGGGCGGCATGATCGAACCAGAGAGACGCGGGCTGGTTTTGGCATCGGCGCTGTCTGCGGCTCTGGCGATTGCGACCGCTGCTTTTGGCGCCCATGGCGCGGGAAATGAACAGGCAGCGAATTGGCTGCGCACAGGCGGGACGTATCAACTGATCCACGCGGTTGCCGCGATTGCCCTGATGCAGCTGGCGCCGCGTGCCGCCTGGGTGATGCTGATCGGCGCCGGGCTGTTTGCCGGTACGCTCTATGCCATGGCGCTAGGCGCGCCGCATTGGCTGGGGGCGATTACGCCCATTGGCGGGCTATTGATGATTGGTGCCTGGCTTGCTGTTGCAATGGCAGCATTGCGCGCGCGTTAAGCCGCCTCGCTATCCAAAAATGCCGCCACATCATCGAGCGCCACATCTTTTGCGACATAGGCCTGACCAATGCCGCGCGCCAGAATGAAGGGAAGCGTGCCGCCGCTCATTTTCTTGTCGTGGAGCATGTGGGCGACCAGCGTTTCGCCGCTCGCGGTAACACCCGCCTCTGCCAAAGTTGTTGGCAGCCCGCATGCGGCAATATGCGCCGAAACGCGCCGCGCTTCTTGGCCGGTGCAATAGCCCAGACGATCCGAATAGCCAAAGGCAAGCGCCATACCCGTTGCCACTGCTTCGCCATGAAGCAGGCGGTCTGAAAACCCGGCCTCGGCTTCAAGCGCGTGGCCGAACGTATGACCCAGGTTGAGCAGCGCGCGCAGGTCGCGCGTCTCGCGTTCATCGGCCGCGACAATCCGCGCCTTTGCCGCAACGCTCGTGGCTATGGCGTGAAGCTGTGCGCTCCTTTCTCCTGCCAACATGGCTTGAGCATTCTCCTCGCACCATTCGAAAAAAGCGAAATCATCGATCAACCCATATTTGATGACCTCGGCAAAGCCGCTGCGCATCTCTCTTGGCGAAAGGGTGTCGAGTGTCTCAGGGTCTATGAGCACCAGTTCAGGTTGGTGGAAAGCGCCAATCAGATTTTTTCCAGCCGCAGCATTGATCGCGGTCTTGCCGCCCACAGACGAATCCACCTGGGCAAGCAGGCTCGTCGGGATTTGGATAAATCGACACCCGCGTTTGAGAATCGATGCCGCAAAGCCCACCAGGTCGCCAATGACGCCGCCGCCAAGCGCGATTATGGTATCGCTGCGCTCAATTCCGCGATTGAGCAAATTCTCGCAAAGCTCGGCCAAAACTGGCCAGCTCTTGGCCGCTTCACCTGCGGGTAGGGTGATAGGGTCGAGAGTGATGCCTGCCGATTGGCATGAAGCCATCAGCCGTGGCAACACATGCACAGCCACATTGGTGTCGGTGACGACAACCAGCCGCCCGCCTCGCACAAAGGGCATGAGGTGATCGGTTGCCCGGTCTAATAGCCCGGTTTCGATCACAATATCATAACCGCGATCACCAAGGTCAACGATGCATGTTGTCATTGACGAAAGTCCTTGAGCTGAAAATCGCTGAGCGCTTGAATAATCATTTCCACCGCCCGCGTATGAGAAGCGGAGCCAGATTTGATATGAATAGGGGCCATCGCATAATATTCTCGGCGTTGTTCGAGTAATTGGGCAAGTGTTTTAGCTGGATCGCCAGTCAATAATAAAGGGCGCGTGTTGCGGCGCGACGTTCGTTCCACCAAGGTCGATACCGAAACATCGAGCCAGACGGCAGTGGCATTTTCTAATATAGTCGAACGCGTGTCGGGGTGGATAAAGGCACCGCCGCCTGTGGCCAAAACAGACGGGCCGCCGTTCAATAGCCGTTCGATGACCCGGCGTTCTCCGTCGCGAAAATGTTCTTCGCCATAACGTGCAAATATCTCAGCTATGGGAAGGCCGGCTGCGCGTTCAATTTCTGCGTCGGCATCGACAAATGGCAAATCCAGCTTGGCCGCAAGGCGCCGCCCAATCGTCGTTTTTCCAGACCCCATCATTCCGACCAACACCACGGGTTGGTTAAGCTGGATCCCTTTGATCGGGGTGGCAAGGTTGGTCGGCGACATCATCTGGGCCTAACCTGCATTAGGGAATGGCGCAATCGCTTGTCACACAGGATTGCCATTGCCGATAGGCGGGCGATGCCGCTAAAGGGAGCGTAGAGTGATGCAGGTCGTTTGAGGAAGAGCGTAGTGCGATTGGCAAAAAAAGCAGTGATTTTTGCAGGAGTGGCTATGGCCACTGTCCTGGCGGTGCCATTCGTTGGAGAGGGTTTGGCCCAAGAATCGATCTTGCCACCAGGCTTTGAACAGCCGCCAGCTCGCCCTGCGCCAGCTCGCCCCGCTCCGCCTCGCCCTGCGCCAGCTCGCCCTGCGACTGATCAAAGCACAGCAACGCCATCGGCGCCCGCTTCCACCTCGCCGCCGCGCGCATCATCAGCCGCAACAGCTAATAGCCCAGAGCCGCGGCCCTCAGCATCCGGACAGGTTGCTGGACCATCGGTTGCAAATACCCCACTCCCCACGAGCAGCAGTGGCACCTCAGTCGCTACGGCAACTACTCCGGCGGCCCTTGTGCCACTGCGCTATGATTTGCCTGCAGGTTCGCGTCGTTCGCTCGCCAGGGTTGGCCCGCTGACACCAGAAAGCGGGGGGCTTGCGGCGGGCGCTTTTGGCAATCGCGGGCGCTATCTGACGATATTGATGGACAGGACGCATGGCCCGATTGTGTCGCGATGGGGCAGCATTCTGCTCCGCCGTGCTTTATTGTCTGCGGTTGACACGCCAGCCAATGTGAACGGTTCTGATTTCGCAGCCGCGCGCGCCTGGATGTTGCTGGGGCAGGGCGAATCAGCTGCGGCGCGGATGTTGGTTCAATCGGTTGATGTCGATAAAGCCAGCCCCCGGATGCGCAACGTTGCCATGCAGGTCTATTTGGCAAATGCCGACCCAGCGGGCCTTTGCCCCTATGTGCCGGCAATGGCTGGCACCGACAAATCATGGAAATTGGCCCAGGCCATGTGTGCTTCGCTCGTTGGCGAATCGGGGACCGCAGCGGCAATAATCGAGCGCGTTCGACGCAGCCAGCAACTCCAGTCCATCGACGTTAAATTGGCTGAAAAAATTGTTGGTGCAGGCATTAACAGCAGTCGAAGTGCGACTATTAGGTGGGATGGTGTTGACACTTTGACGCCGTGGCGCTTTGGATTGGCGAGCGCGGCGGGCGCTGAAATCCCAGAAGAATTGTGGCGAACCGCGCCAGTGGAAATGCGTCGCTGGGCGTTGCAACAGCCTATGATCGGCCTTGAGCGCCGCTTGTCATTTGCGGGCGATGCGGCATCGGGCGGCACCCTTTCTGCGCGGGGCTATGTTGATTTAGTCAGCGCTGCAGCGGCCATGGACGAGCCATCGGCGCAAACGGCTGGGCTAGCATCTGCGGTGCGCGGCACATTCGTTTATTCGCAGCTTTCGGATCGGCTGCTGGCTATTACTGGATTAGCCACCACCGCCGCCAATCCTTATGCTGGCAAGGTGCTGGCCGCTCGCGCTGCCGCGCGCGTCGGGCCGACCGATGCCAGTGACGCTGATTTATTCCAGCTTATTGCCGCTATGTTTGCGGGCGGGCTTGATAATAATGCCGTGGCATGGGCACCAAGGGTGGCCGTGGGCAGCCAGGCGTGGGGCCTGTTAGCCGTCGGCTCGCCGCGGCCCCTGGTTGGGGTTACGGTCGACAATGTCGGTGATTTTGCCGGCGATGATGACAGCGCAGATGAGTTGCGCACACGTTTTCTGGCGGCCGGCTTGATCGGGCTTGAACGGGTTGATCGTAATGCTGCGTCATCATTGACCGATGATTATCGTCTCGCTTTGGACAGCAATACGCGCTGGACCCGTGCCATCGATTTGGCGGCCACGCGCGGCGAGGCAGCGACTGTCGCGCTTTTGGCTGCTGTCGGCCTGCAAGGGCGCAATTGGGCCGATATACCTCCCTACCATCTCTATCATATCACAATGGCTTTGCGCCGCGTTGGTTTGGGCGCCGAGGCACGGATGATTGCCGCCGAGGCGCTGTCACGCGTGTGAAACAGCAACCGGCTGGTGATGGCCACAAGGTGAACCAGACCGATCGTGCGCTTATCGATCGCTATCTGGAGATGCTTGCAGCGGACAGGGGTGCCGCGCCTAATACGCTGATTGCCTACACACGAGATTTGGCGATGGCGGCTATCGCGCTCCATGCTTCGGGGGGGCTTGAAGCCGCCAGTGCGGCGGATTTGAAGCGCTGGGTCAGCAGTATGCAATCGCTGGTCGCGTCGAGCCAGGCAAGAAAAATGTCCGTGATAAAGGGGTTTTACGCCTTTTTAGAGAGCGAGGGCTTGCGCGGTGATGACCCTGCCCGTGTGCTTGCCAGGCCAACCACACGCCGCTCTTTGCCGCGGATATTGTCACATGATGACATTGCGGCGCTGTTCACCCTGGCCGAGGAGCGCGCCACCAGAATTGGCGCGATCGATGCTGATGTCCGCATGCTGTGCCAACTTGAACTTCTTTATGGATCGGGGTTGCGCGCTACCGAGCTGGTGACATTGCCATTACGGGCCTGGTCAGCCGAACGACCTTATCTGATTATCAGGGGGAAAGGCGACAAGGAGCGTCTTGTTCCCGTGTCGAGCCGCGCCCGGGCCGCATTACAGGCGTGGGTTCCGCGCTTGCCCGAAAAGTCACCCTGGCTGTTTCCGAGCCGGGGCAAGCCGCCATATAAACCGATGACGCGGGTAAGATTGTTTCAGCTGTTGCGCGGGTTGGCGGTTGCGGCAGGCATTGCCCCGGAATGTGTCAGCCCCCATGTTCTGCGGCATGCCTTTGCCACGCACCTGCTCGAAGGTGGAGCAGATTTGCGTGCGCTTCAGACATTGTTGGGTCATGCCGATATCGCCACCACTGAAATCTATACCCATGTCGATAGCCGGCATCTGGTTGAGCTGGTCAACCGCCGTCATCCCTTGGCGCAAATGCAAATCGTGCGCCGCGCTGATTGACGCTGTGCTTGCATGCTTCTAGGTCAATAGCCCTCATGATGACGTATCTCGAATTTGAAAAGCCGGTCGCGGCATTGCAGGGCCAGATAGCAGATTTGCGAAAATCATCGGCAGATCAAGGGCTTGATGTCGTTGCCGAGATTGACAAGCTCGAAGCGAAGGCGGCGCAAATTTTGCGCGACCTCTATGCCAAATTAACACCTTGGCAAAAAACACAGGTTGCCCGCCACCCCGAACGGCCCCATTTTTTGCAACTGGTGGCTGGGTTGTTCGACGATTTTTTGCCACTTGCGGGCGATCGGGCTTTTGGCGATGATCAGGCCATATTGGGCGGGCTTGCGCGGCTTGGCTCGCGTCGATTGGTCGTTATCGGCCATGAAAAGGGTGATGATACGTCCAGCCGCCTCAAGCATAATTTTGGCATGGGCAAGCCCGAAGGCTATCGTAAAGCGATCCGGCTGATGCAACTTGCCGAGCGATTTGGCTTGGCCGTCGTGACGTTGGTTGACACGTCTGGCGCATTCCCCGGGATTGAGGCGGAGGAGAGAGGTCAGGCCGAGGCGATCGCCCGATCGACCGAGCAATGTATCGCGCTGGGCGTGCCGATTGTCGCCGCCGTGGTCGGTGAAGGTGGCTCTGGTGGCGCCATTGCGCTTGCCGCTGCCGATCATGTGCTAATGTTCGAGCACGCGGTTTATGCGGTTATTTCGCCCGAAGGCTGTGCATCTATCCTGTGGCGGACGAGTGATAAGGCTGCTGATGCCGCCGCTGCAATGCGCGTGACAGCGCAGGAATTGAAGCAATTGGGTGTTATCGACGAGATTGTGCCCGAGCCTGTTGGCGGTGCGCATCGCGACCCTGGGCAGGCGATTGATTCGCTTCGCAAAGCCATCGAGGCCGCGCTAAAAAAGCTTTCCGGCAAGTCAGCAGAGGCGGTGCGGAGCGCGCGCGAGGAAAAATATCTGGCGATGGGAAGGGTTTAACTCGACCCAGTTGATCGATTGGCGTTCGGTTGGACGTAGGTAATCCAGCGTGCCATATTACTCTAATATTTGGCCATGAGCGGGAGAGAGAGATGTCTGACATGACGAGAAATATGGTTCTGGCCGGTGGCGCGATTGCGCTGTCACTTGGCTCGCCCGCTTTGACACAAACCGCGCCCGCGTCTCGCGCGGCTAGCGTTCAACCCTTTTCCCAAACAGAAAAAGACCAGGGCGCGCAGGCCCACACCCAGATCATGCAAGAGTTTGGCGATGCCTACGCCGGGCCGCAAGCCAATTATGTCCGTGGTGTCGGACAGGCTATCGCGGTGCAAAGCGGGCTATCAACAGCACGCACCGATTTTACGGTCACTCTCCTCAATTCGCCCGTAAACAACGCTTTTGCGCTGCCTGGCGGTTATATTTATTGCACGCGGCAATTGATGGCGCTGATGAACAGCGAGGCGGAACTGGCCGGTGTTTTGGGTCACGAAGTCGGCCATACAGCGGCGCGCCACGCCCGCCAAAGGCAAAGCCGCGCCCGACGCAACACGATTATCGGCGTGCTGGCCACGGTTTTGGGCGG